>JABMNG010000178.1 GCA_013205275.1 Methylophilales bacterium
AACTAAGGGTCCAAAATATATTAGCTAAAAATAGTGCCCAGGCCTCAAACGGAAGCATCCCAAGAGTCGCAGAAAAAGCCATTAAAATACCAAACCCGAATGAAATTCCGAGGATCAACTGTGGTAATGCAAAAAATCTTTTAGAAAATGGATAAATTACTGCCGATATGACCGCCAAAAAAGACAACATTATTGTCAAACAATTTAATTGCAACACTAGCAAAAAGGCCATGAGTAAAAGCACCATGAAGTAAATTAATGCTAGTTTTACAGAAATTATTCGATTCGCAAGGGGTCGACTTTTTGTTCTATTAACAAATTTATCAATATTTCGGTCTGCTAAATCATTTGCAATACAGCCCGCTGATCTCATCAAAATAGTGCCTAGAATAAATATGATTAATATTTTTAGTGCTGGGATGCCTTGTTGTGCAACCCATAAAGCAATTAATGTTGGCCATAACAATAAAAAAATTCCAATAGGCTTATTAATTCTACTTAGTGTGATGATGTTTTTTAAATGATTCATTTAATAAATTTTAATTTTTCAAAGCTCTTAAAAAAGACTTCCGTTAACAAAGCTTCTTTTTTATTATAATCAAACACTGATTGACGGCTAACTAAAATATTGGAGTCATCGTGGCCAATTCGCCTTACACTTTTAGATAAATTATCATTCTTTGAATATATACGGTAAGCGAACGATGATCGCTTGATAACTTTTTGCTCAAATACAATATCTGAAAGAGGATTATCTTTTAACCTCTTCATTCTTCCCCAAAATCCCCGCAAATTAATTTTAGGCGTTACTGTTCTTGCGTACATAATAGGTTGCCCATCTGCGTAAATCATAACTTCTCTTAAATAAAGACGGGTGCTCTTAAAATTTTTAAATTTACCGACCTCTATTCTAAGAAATTTTTTTATGGTTGGTCTAACTTGTACGATCTCAAAGCGTGCAATATTCTTCACGCGCTTACTAAGTGATTTTTTGTTTGCTAACCAAAATCGTAATTCCGTTCTATCACTAATTTTTTTTTGCCATTCCATATTAAGCTCTCGAATTTTCTTGATAATTTTTAAGCCATCTTTCTAAATGATTGCCAATAGAAGGGTGTCGTTCCTTTATTAAGTCGTCTGCATCTTTTTTTGCTAGTTCTAATAAAGCGTGGTCTCTTTGAATATCGGCAACTCTTAATCCTGGAACTCCGCTCTGCTTTATACCAAGAAACTCACCCGGCCCTCTAATCTTTAAATCTTCTTCAGCAATTTTAAAGCCGTCATTATTTTCATATATTGTTTTTAGTCTCTGTTTTGCTACTGCCGATAACTTTTTTTGATATAACATAATACAGACACTTTTTTTAGCTCCCCTTCCAATTCGCCCTCTTAGTTGATGGAGCTGTGACAGCCCCATTCGCTCAGAATTTTCAATAATCATTAATGTCGCATTCGGGACATCCACCCCAACCTCTATGACAGTTGTTGCCACTAAAATTTTGATTTCATTACCCTTGAACTTCTTCATAATACTTTCTTTTTCTGAAGACTTCATTCGCCCATGGACTAATCCAACCTGATGCTGTGAGAAATACTCTTTTAGTGTTGAGTGGGTGTTTTCTGCTGTTTCTAATTGTAGTGTCTCACTTTCCTCAATCAGAGGGCAAACCCAATAGGCCTGACTTCCATTATTAACCTCTTGATTAATTTTTTCTAAAATCTCTTTTCTTCGACTTTCAGAAAATAATTTAGTTGTAATGATCTGTCTACCAGGCGGCAATTCGTTGATAATCGATATGTCCATATCAGCAAAATAGCTCATTGACAATGTTCGGGGAATTGGGGTTGCGCTCATCATTAATTGGTGAGCCTCATATTGTTGATCAATAAAATTATTCTTTCTTAATTTAATTCTTTGCTCAACTCCAAAGCGGTGCTGTTCATCAATGATATAAAGAGCTAGGCTCTTGAAGCTTACGGCGTCTTGAAACAATGCATGAGTGCCGATAACAATCTGTGATTCTCCAGTTTTAATCTTTTCCTGAATTATTTTTTTATTGCTGGGGGTCATGCTCCCTATGAGCAATTCAACACTAATGCCAAGTGGGGCAAGCCATTGTTTTACTTTACTAAAATGTTGTTCTGCAAGTATTTCTGTCGGCGCCATAAAGGCCACTTGGAATCCAGACTTAATTACTTGAATGGCGGCCATAACAGCCACAACCGTTTTTCCACTTCCAACATCCCCCTGAAGGAGTCGGCTCATTGGATAATTATTTTTCAAATCATTACAAATTTCTCTTAAGGTTATTTCTTGTTGTCCAGTAAGATTAAACTCTAAATTTTTAATAAAAGATTGATGTATGTCATCCGAAAATTGAATTGGCATTGCTTTGTGAATTTTTTTTTGATGGTAAAGGCCTCGTAAATAAAGCTGTTGTGCTAGTAGTTCGTCATAAATCATACGCTGAAAATTGATTGTCTTTTTTTGGTTCAATAAGTCTATTTCATTTTCTTTTGAAGGAGAATGGATTTCTTTAATGGCATCCATCAGTTGCGGTAAATTTCTTTTGAAATACACGTCCGGGAAATAATCATAATAACTATTAAGCTCTAGTGCCTTCTCAATTGACTTACTGATTAACTTACATAAATTTTTTTGTGATAGGCCGGCTGTTGTTGGGTAGATTGGGGTATAGGTTTGAGGTAACTGATTATCTTCCTTGATGGCTTTATATTGAGGGTGGATCATTTCTTTAGAATACGAATTATTCTTTACTTCACCGAAAACACGAATCTCACTTCCTTCCGTCAATTCTCGAATTTGACTCGGATAAAAATTGATAAACCTTAGTTGAATAATTCCAGAGCTATCTTCGACGGTAACCATTAAATTTTTACGTGGCCCGTAATTAACTTTGGCCTGGATAATAATGCCCCGTATTTGCACAAAATTACCCGGCAAAATATTTTTTATAAGCTCAATTTTAGTTTCATCTTGATAGCGAGCTGGAAAATGAAGGAGTAAATCAAATACCGTTCCAATCTGTAGCTTACGCAGCTTGGTTGTTTGTGCAGGGGTAAAAAATGATTTTGGCAATTGGGACCTATTGCCCTTCTAATCTTCTACTACAAATCCATCTGCCTCAATGAGAGCACCTTTAGGCAAAGATAAAACACCTACCGCAGCTCTTGCTGGATATGGCTCATTAAAATAGCTAGTCATAATCTCATTTACCATAGAGAAATGATTCAAATCTGTCAGATAAATATTTAACTTAACAAGATCGTCAGTAGTTGCGTTTGAGGCTTTAATAACTTCTATTAAGTTTTTAAACACCTGATGGATTTGTGCTTCTATTCCTTCTACTAGAATCATTGACGTTGGATCTAAACCAATCTGTCCAGACAGAAAAATAATATTATTTTTTTTGATTGCTTGTGAGTAAGTTCCAATAGCCGAGGGGGCTTTGGTTGTTTTAATGACAGTTTTGGTCATGAATTTTTTTCCAAATATTTATGCGACTGATTTTACACGATTGATTCTGTTAATTTTAGAGATTTTCCTTAAATTCCTAATCAATTCTGCCAAATGTAATCGGTTACGAACTTGAACAACAAAATTTAGGGTAGCAAATGTGCTTCCATCAGGTTGATCCAATGACACATTATCAATATTTGAATTTGAAGCTGCGATGACCGAAGCAATTTTACCTAGCATGCCTTTTTCATTCACAACCAAAATACTCAGATTGACATTAAATAATCGATTGGGTTCAGGCTCCCACTCAACATCAACCCACCTGTCATGATCGGGTTTAAATTTTCTAATAGACGGACAATCATGAGTATGAATAATCAATCCACTGTCTTTATTAATAAATCCTAAAATTGGATCACCGGGTATTGGATGGCAACATATCGCGAGTTGAATGGCCATACCTTCAGAGCCCTTTATCGAGATAACATCTAAGAATTTACTTTGATTTATTGTTTTCTTGCCGCCATCCATAATGACCGTTAATTGATGGGCGACCATTACGTTAACTTTCTTACCTAATGCCAGCTCTATCAATACCGCATCTTTTGAGGGCATATGGTAATCATGAATAAGTTTATCCCAATGTTTCTTCTTAATTGAATCCGGATCAATATGAAATGCCTTCAATGCATTATTAAGCATGCTATAACCAAGTATGACTAAATCATTAGATTCTGCAGACCTTAGAAAAGTTCTAATCTGTGATCTTGCCTTTCCAGTAATCACAAAATTTAGCCAGGCTGGATTTGGTTTTGCTAGAGGCGCAGTAATGACCTCAATATGATCACCTGTCTTTATTTCCGTTCGAAGGGGTACTAATTCTTGATTAATCTTCGCCGCAATGGTGCTGTTTCCTACGTCAGTATGAATCGAATATGCATAGTCAATTGTTGTTGATCCTTTAGGCAAGTTAAATATAGTGCCTTTTGGAGAAAAAACATAGACCTCGTCTGGGAAAAGATCTACTTTTAAATGTTCCAGGAACTCCAAGGAATCCGAGCCTTCTGTTTGAATCTCTAGGAGCCTTTTAAGCCACTGATTAGTTTGCTGCTGAAGTTGAGTAACATGAGCATCTTTGGTTTTATATAGCCAATGCGAGGCCACTCCAGCTTCAGCCAGATGATGCATTGATTCTGTTCTGATTTGTATTTCAAGCGGCATACCAAATGGACCAAATAATGTAGTGTGCAATGATTGGTATCCATTGGCTTTAGGGATTGCGATGTAATCTTTAAACTTTCCCGGTATGGGTTTATACAGCGAATGAAGTGCACCTAGTGAAACATAACAGTCATTAATATCTTGTGTAATAATTCGAAATGCATAAATATCATTGATCTGTGAAAAACTAGAATGTTTTTTAATCATTTTCTTATGGATGCTAGAAGGATTCTTTTCTCTGCCATGCACGTCAGCACGTACCTTGAATGTTGTTAGCTTTTCTCTAATTTCAAAAAGGGTTTTTTCTACTACCTCCTTACGATTACCTCTGGTTGAAAGGATAGCCTTTGTAATTGTTTTGTATCGAAGAGGGTGGATATATTGAAAACATAAATCCTCTAACTCCTGATAAATACCATTTAGGCCTAATCGATTAGCGATTGGAGAATAAATATCGAGTGTTTCTTGTGAGATCCTTATTCTTTTTGCTGGACTCAGATGATCTAAGGTTTGCATATTGTGGAGTCGATCTGCCAACTTAATAAGGATGACTCTAACGTCTTGTGACATCGCTAATAACATTTTTCTGAAATTTTCTGCTTGGGCTTGTGAGGCGTCCTCAAAATGTATTTTATCTAGCTTAGACAGTCCCTCTACTAGCTTTGCTACTTGGGGCCCAAATTTATCTTGAATTTCAACAAGTGTGGATTTTGTATCTTCCACGACATCATGAAGCAATGCTGCTTGAATAGAAGGGCCATCTAAATGGAGTTTCGCTGCAATGCAAGCAACCGACACAGGGTGCATAATATATTCTTCACCACTACGTCTTGTTTGCCCGGCATGGGCATTGAAGCTATATTCATAAGCGCGCCATATTACCTCAATCTCTTCTTGAGGTAGGTAAGGTCTTAATAGTTGTGTGAGTCTTGAATCTTCAGAGTTTGCAGGCAATAATTGGGGTAATGCTTTATTCGTTTGTTCCGCTATTTTTGACTGAGCGGTGTTTCCCATGAATCCCCCAACTTAGGTATTAATAAAATTATCCAACATTTTGAATGAGAATATCTTCGCCAATTAATCCAGCAGCAATCTCTCTTAATGCAATAACTGAAGGCTTATCTTTCGAACCTTTAAGATCAATTAATGGTTCTGCACCATTCGCAAGTTGCCTAGATCTTAATGCGGCCACTAAAGTCAATTGAAAACGGTTAGGTATTAATTCTAAACAATCATCTACAGTAATTCGTGCCATTGTTGCTCCATAAAATTATTTTCTTAACTCATTAATCAGGGCATGATGCCTTTGAATTTGTTTCTGAGTTTTTAATGTTTCTGACTTAATAATGACCTCCAACTCTTTTAGGGCACAATCAAAATCGTCGTTGATTGTAACATAATCAAATTTTTCCAAGTGACTCATTTCATCCTTCGCTGCCGCCAACCGTTTAATAATAGTTTCTTCTGAGTCTTGGCCTCGATTTTTTAGTCTTGCTTGAAGCACTTCCATCGACGGAGGTAAAATAAAAACACTAATCGCTTCAGGATAAATCGATTTAACACTAAAGGCGCCCTGCCAATCTATCTCAAGAATAATGTCGGCACCTGTTTCTATTGTTTTTTGAATGATCTGTTTTGACGTTCCATACAGCGCTCCATGACACTGCGCCGTTTCTAAAAATACATTATTTGCTTGCATCTCGAGAAACGTTGTTTCATTAATAAATCGATAATCAATACCATCTTCCTCTCCGGGTCTAGGGGGGCGGGTGGTATATGAAATGGACAGCGTAATATTGGGATTATTTTTTAATATAGCCTTCACGAGCGAAGTCTTTCCCGCTCCGGAGGCTGCCGTAATAATAAATAAATTTCCTGTCAGTGAATTAGCCATTATTCAATATTCTGTATTTGTTCTCGAATTTGTTCAATCAAAACTTTCAATTCTACTGAGATTTGTGAGATATCAACTGAAATTGCTTTTGACCCCAAGGTATTCGCTTCACGATTAAATTCCTGCATCAGAAAATCCATTTTCTTTCCTACTGGCTCTTTAACTGTTAAGAGTCGCTTTAATTCTTTTAAGTGTGACTCTAATCGATCAATCTCTTCAGTAACATCCGACTTCTGTATAAAAATTAACAGCTCCTGTTTTAAGCGGTCACCTTCAATATCAATGAGCGCCTCCTTGAATTTTTTTTGAATTTTTCCTTGATGGATTTTAATTGCAGTGGGCATAATTTTCTTAGTCTGGTTGATTAATTTCTCAATCGCCTTGGCATTATTAAGAATAACTTTAGAAATATTGCCCCCCTCCCTCTGGCGGTCAGCAATAATTTTTTGTATGGCTCTCGGAAAAGTTGTCAGAATAATCTTACTTATATAGCGGCTATCGACACCTTCCTTTACAGTGCCCAATAATTTCATAATTTCAATCGGATCTATTAATGCAGGGTTTTTGATGTGGCCCGCTATTTTTTCTACGGACTGGATTAATGATTTAATTTCATTCGCGTCAATCTTTTTAGTATTAAATCCAACCTCATTGGGTCTTAGATAAACTCTACAATCAATTTTCCCACGAGAAATCTTGGCTAAAATTAACTCACGAATCTGCGATTCATATATTCTTAACTCATCGCTTAATTTGAGTTGTAATTCAAAATAACGGCTATTGAGTGTTCTAATTTCAATGACTAAGTTACCAAATTTTGTATCTTGTTCGCCAAAGAAAAACCCTGTCATGCTTGAAATCATCTTTTACCCTCAATAATTTTCTATTTTAACAACCTTATGCTTAATTATAACGACAAACACAATAAATCCACTTAATTAGCTGCTCGCGATAGACTATAATTCAATATTAAGAATATTAAGGAATGTGCAATGCGATCTTACCAGCGCCAAAATAATGACCTTAGGCCAATTGAATTTCTCAGAAACTACACGAAACATGCTGAGGGCTCTGTATTAATTAAATGTGGTGACACTCATGTACTCTGCAGCGCTAGCATCGAGGAGTCTGTGCCCTCATTTTTAAAAGGCAAAGGCCAGGGCTGGGTAACAGCAGAATACGGCATGTTACCGAGATCTACCTCATCAAGGATGCAGAGAGAAGCCGCAAAAGGAAAACAGTCTGGCCGAACACAGGAAATCCAACGATTAATAGGCAGAAGCTTAAGAGCAATCATCGACCTTAAAAAATTAGGCGAGAGGACCATTCATATTGATTGCGATGTCATCCAGGCGGATGGCGGGACTAGAACAGCAAGTATTTCTGGAGCATACGTCGCTCTTTATGATGCAATACAAACACTTATTAAGTCAAAGAAAATCATGTCCTCACCACTAATCGATTCAATTGCTGCGATTTCAGTAGGAATTAAGGGTGGTGAGGTTCTGCTCGACCTCGATTATGTTGAAGATTCGAGCTGTGACACCGACATGAATATTGTAATGACTGGCGAAGGAAAATTTGTAGAAATTCAAGGTACAGCAGAGGGTGTAGCTTTTTCAAGAAAAGAAATGGACAGCCTTATTGATATTGCAGCACTTGGCATCCAGGATATCACCCAAAAACAAAATGAAGCTATAAGTGGCTAAAGTCAAATGAATAAAATTGTTATCGCAACCAATAATATTAAAAAGTTAAATGAGATTCAGATGCTGCTTGGGGACTTTAATATACAGGCAATACCTCAATCAGACTTTAATATTGGCTCAAGCGAAGAGCCTTTTAATACATTCATCGAAAATGCATTAATTAAGGCAAGGTACGCCTCTGAAAAAACTAACCTTCCTGCCATTGCAGATGATTCTGGTCTCTGCGTAGATATTCTTGGTGGGGCCCCAGGAATTCACTCTGCTAGGTTCTCGGATGAGCCTTCTTCGGATGAAAAAAACAATCTTAAGTTACTCAAACTTCTAGATAACAAAAATAATCGAAGGGCTCATTATTATTGTGCCATGGTTTTTATTAGAAGTCCTGGGGATCCTCAACCTATTATTGCAGAGGGTATCTGGCAAGGAGAAATATTAAAATCGCCACGAGGTAACAACGGCTTTGGTTATGACCCACTCTTTCTAGACTACAAAACAGACATGAGTGCTGCCGAACTATCTGCTGAACTTAAAAATAAAATCAGTCATCGGGGTCATGCTTTGCAAAAACTTAAACAAAAACTTAGAATAATTTATGACCAATAAAAATAAAAACTGGCCTAAGTGGAAAAGAGACGATCAAACGACTGTGTCGTGCACAGAAAAAATAAAAGTTATGTCTGAAAACTTTGATGAGTTAAAACAGCTAGCACAAGATGCTTTTGAAGATGGCCTACTGATGGAGGTCTCTGATAAGCAAATGCGCGAGACGCTGCATCAGGTCATAGATGATCTTCAAAATAAATTAATTAGCAAATAATAATTTTGCAAGATTCTTCCATTTCCGAATCCTTTTCTATTCTCCCGCTTTCAATTTATGTCCATATTCCATGGTGTGTCCATAAATGCCCCTATTGTGACTTTAATTCGCATGAGTTTAAGGGCAAGGACATTAAGCAAAATGAAGGGCTTTATACCCAAGCGCTTATTAAGCAAATTGAAAACTATCAAAGCACTATTCAACGCCCCATACAATCTATTTTCTTTGGTGGTGGGACCCCAAGCTTATTCAGCCCCGAATCATTTAATAGTATTATTCAGGCCCTACAAAAATCTTTTGGTTTAGCTGACGACTGTGAAGTCACTATTGAAGCTAACCCAGGCACAGTCGATAAACAATACTTTTATGGATATCGTGATATTGGAATTAATCGAATATCGATAGGGATTCAAAGCTTTAATGACAAGCACCTTAAAAAGCTTGAGCGAATACACAATCAAAATGAAGCCTATGAGGCAGCAATGCTTGCAACTCAATTATTCGATAAGGTCAATCTAGACTTGATGTTTGCTTTACCAAATCAAAGTTTATCTGAGCTTAATCAGGATATTGATGAGGCACTTAAAATTAATACATCTCATCTTTCATACTACCAGCTCACCTTAGAGCCAAATACTTACTTTTATAAACACCCCCCAAAGCTACCAGACCAGGATGAGAGTGCTGAATTTTTTGACCTCATTACTTCCAGACTGGGTGGTTCAAATTTCGAACACTACGAAACCTCTGCTTACGCTAAAAAAGGAAGTCGCTGCATTCACAACCTTAATTATTGGACTTTTGGAGACTATTTAGGCATTGGCGCAGGAGCTCACAGTAAGATTACCCAGGAAGGAAGGGTCTCTCGGTTTAGTGCCTACAAAAATCCAAAACAGTACATCCAGGAAGCCAAAAACAATAGTTATATACAAGAAAAAACTGTAATCGTTCAACATGACCTCCCCTTTGAATTCATGATGAACGCACTCCGCCTGAATGATGGGTTTCCCGTCAAATTATTTGAAGAAAGAACTGGTTTGCCAATTGAATTTATAGACAATGAACTCACATTAAGTATCCAAAAAGGATTGATCGAGAGAAGTAATGGTAGGATTAAACCTACTTTACTCGGTCAAAATTTTCTCAATGATCTTTTACAAATTTTTTTAAGGAATTAACTTTATGAAACTCAATAAAATTATAGATAACTACGTTGTCTCTGATCAAATTCAGATTGAGGATGTAGCAGTCATTAAAAGTAATGGATTTAAAGTTATATTTTGTAACCGCCCAGATGGGGAGGAGATTAACCAGGTCACGGTTAAAAGCATTCAAGAGCAGGCCAAGCAACTGGGTCTTAGCTTTATTCACCAACCAGTTATCGGTGGGCAAATCACCCAACAGGACATTGAGACTTTTAAGGCTCACTACGCCGCCTCAGAAAAACCTATTTTCGCTTATTGTAGAACTGGGACAAGATCGAGTATGCTCTGGGCCTTGTCAGAGTCTTCCGAAAGGCCAACAGATGAGATTATTAACTTAACGGCAGCTGCAGGATACAACTTAAGCCATTTATTTAAAAAATAATTAAGCTAATTTCTGGTGGGCTTTTTTTAAGGCTGACTTAACTGATGTAAAAGACGTGCCACCAAAATGATTTCTAGATTGTACCGAACCTTTGAGAGTTAAACATTGAAAAATTGATTGTTCAATCAAAGGACTAAATTTTTGCAATGCTTTAAGCTCTAGTTCGGACAAATCACAACCTTGAGCAATAGCATATTTAACGGCTTTAGCCACCACACCATGAGCCTCTCTAAAAGGCATCCCTTTTTTAACCAGGTAGTCTGCTAAATCAGTAGCCGTAGAATATCCCTTAAAAGCTGCTGCCTCCATGGATTCCTTAGATACCGTTATTCCAGCAACCATCTCTGCATAAATATTCAACGTGTCTGAGATGGTATCAGCCACATCAAAAATTGGTTCCTTGTCTTCTTGATTATCTTTATTGTATGCCAATGGTTGTCCTTTCATTAAGGTCAATAAAGCAACTAAATGGCCATTAACTCTTGCCACCTTACCTCGGACAAGCTCAGGAACATCTGGGTTTTTTTTCTGCGGCATAATGCTCGAGCCAGTACAAAATCCATCGGATATTTCAATAAATCCAAAGAACGGACTAGACCACATAATGAGCTCTTCTGACCATCTTGAAAGATGGGTCATTAAAAGTGATGCCGAAAAATTAAATTCAATTAAGAAATCTCTATCGGATACCGCATCGATAGAGTTCGCCATAACGGAATCAAACTTTAACAATTTAGCTACATATGCCCTGTCAATCGGGTAAGAAGTGCCCGCCAATGCAGCAGCCCCCAATGGCAACGTATTGATTCTTTTATATGAGTCTTGGAATCTCGCTTTATCTCTTTCTAACATCTCAAAATAGGCTAAAAGATGATGGGCGAAACTAATTGGTTGAGCAATTTGAAGGTGTGTAAGACCAGGCATGATGGTCATAACATGTTCACCTGCTAAGGTTAATGTAGCTCTTTGAAGCGTCTCAATCTGAGCAATGGTTTTATCGACTACCTCCCTTAACCACAGCCTCATGTCAGTGGCAACCTGGTCGTTTCTAGATCTACCAGTGTGAAGTTTTTTGCCCGGCTCGCCCACAATATCAGTTAATCTTTTCTCAATATTAAGGTGTACGTCCTCTAAATCTATTGACCATTTAAATTTACCCGATTGAATTTCTTTCTGAATTTGATTTAACCCTTTGGCAATCGACTTGAAATCACTGGCCGATATAATCTTCTGCTTTTTTAACATCTCAGCGTGCGCTAAGGATCCCTCGATATCTACCATCGCAAGTCTTTGATCAAAAGTAACAGATGCGGTGAAACGTTTGACAATCTCACTTGTCGGCTCTGAGAATCTTTCTGACCATTTTTTTGAATTCTTTTTCATTTCAATTTTTTATCAATTAATTTCTTGAATTATATCTGAAAACTTACCATCAGATGCGTAATGTCAGTATCAGCTCTGTGCTAAAATTAATTCCATTATGATAACCTCCCTTACGATTGCTTCTAGAGAAAGTCCTTTGGCCATGTGGCAGGCTGAGCATATTAAAAAAACTATTACTGCACTTTACCCCAACATCACGATCACTATTAAAGGTTTTAAAACCCAAGGGGACATTCTCTTAGACCAGTCCTTAGCAACCATTGGCGGAAAAGGCCTTTTTATAAAAGAACTTGAGCAGGCCTTATTGGCTAACCAAGCAGATTTAGCTGTCCACTCCATGAAAGATTTACCGATGGATATCCCTTTGGGGTTTAAACTAGCCGCTATTACTGAACGAGAAGATCCAAGGGACGCCTTTATTTCAAATAAGTATGATTCCTTAGAAAAATTGCCCTCTGACGGCGTTGTTGGAACCTCAAGCCTAAGACGTCAAAGTCAGATTCAGGCTCAGTTTCCAACCCTTCAAATTAAGCCTTTAAGGGGTAACATACAAACGCGGTTGAGAAAATTAGATGAGAATCAATATGACGCTATTATTTTAGCTGCAGCGGGCTTGATTAGGATGGGCTTGAGAGATCGTATTAGGCTCTGCATCGACCCTACAGTGAGCGTTCCCGCAGTGGGGCAAGGTGCTTTAGGCATCGAAATCCTTGAAGGAAATTCTGAGCTTTTCAATTTATTGGCTCCCTTAAATGACGACAAAACCTCGCGTTGCGTCTTAGCCGAGCGGACTGTAAGCCGTTCACTGGCTGGTAGTTGTACAGTCCCCCTTGGTGCACATGCAATTATTAAAGGTAATGAGATTCATATGCATGGCTTTGTAGCAACTCCTGACGGACGCGAAATAATTCATGCATCGACAAAGGGCTCGCTAGAAGTGCCAGAAATTGTGGGTAAAGCACTCAGTCAGCTCCTCATTGATCAAGGCGCGAAAAAAATTCTTGCATTATGAATGCGATAGAAAAAAAACTTTCGACTGCGTTAATTTTAACTCGGCCCGCTCACCAAAACAAACAACTCATTGAGGCTCTAAATGAGTCCTCGATTTCCCCCATTGATTACCCCTTTATAGAGATAGAGGCACTTGATGACTATGAATTATTCGATTCTATTATTCATCAACTTGATGCCTACCATTATCTAATCTTTATTAGCACCAATGCCGTCAAATTTTTTGCCGACCGAATGAATCAACTATCTTTAAATCTTCCTCAGAATATTATTTTGGCCAGCATCGGACAAACCACAAGAGATGCATTGCAACATACATTTAAACGCGAGGTCTCTTGCCCAGATGAAATATTTGATTCAGAGCACCTCCTTGCACATCCCATTTTTAATAATATTGAATCTAAAAATGTTTTAATTGTTCGGGGGGAGGGAGGTCGCGAGACCCTTAAAAGTGGTTTAGAGAAAAAAGGTTCAGCAGTAGCCTATGCTGAATGTTACAAAAGAAATTTTTTACCTTTTGATTTAAAAAAACTGAAAGAGGTCACAAAAGGCTTCAAGAGCATTGCTTTTTTAATTACCAGCAATGAAAGCGCTGATCATCTAATTTCTAAAATTAAGAATGAGGATAAAGATTGGTTGCAATACTGCTGCCTAATTGTTAATCACGAAAAACTTGAAAAAAAACTTGGGTTAATTTTCAAAAAAAAATTTGTTTCACCCCATATCAATGCACTAACAATAATTAATATTATTGAACAACTCGGCTAATTTTATAGGCCTATGGGTCTATTTAAAAATGAACATCTTAAGAGCTAGGCACTGCAGGAATGAGCATTAAGAAAAATTATTTATTTCTTAGGGGAAAAGCTAAATGCATCGGCATAAAACTCATTTTCCGGAAGAGATTTTTTTTGAGTAAACTCTTGATAAGCTGTCTCCACCAAAATCGGTGCGCCACAACAATAAACCTGTACGTTACTTAAGGTTTCAAAGTCTTCCATCACAGCCACATGAACTAAGCCACGCCTGATAGCTTTATCATCTTCCTCACTCGGATCCGAAAAAACTGGGATATATTTTATGTTGGAGTGGGTGTTTTCCCATAACATACAAACATCGTTCATGTATAAATCACCTTGGGCCCTTACGCCCTGATATAAATAAATAGGTCGAGAATTTTTGGCGTGAATCATGCCCTCAATCACCGATTTAATAGGAGCAAATCCCGTGCCCCCCGAAACAAAAACAATGGGCTTATCACTCTCGCGTAAGTAGAATTGTCCGAGAGGGGCCTCAATACGGTGGATAGTTTTTTCTTGCATTTCATTAAAGACGTGATGGGTAAATTTTCCGCCTTCAATTAATCTAAGGTGTAATTCAATAAGGGGCTCATGTGGTGCACTTGCAATTGAGAATGCTCGACGACTCCCGTCCTGCATTAGAAACTCCAAGTATTGCCCGGCCCGAAAATCTATAGCTTCGTTGCCTGGGAGTTTAAGCACCATTTTCATTAC
>JABMNG010000179.1 GCA_013205275.1 Methylophilales bacterium
ACATTACATAGGAAAGGTTAACTAAAAAATTACCCATACCTTCAGCAATATTTATCCATGACCATCCGGTAAATAAACTAAAACCTATCGCAAAACTAATAATAAGAAAAATTAGTGAGCCTATGTAACCAATAGCTTGCCTCAATAATTCATTTGCCAAATAACCTAACATTCCACCTTGTTCAGATGGTAGCTTTACATCTAAATTGATAATATGGCCAGCTTCAAAGGCTGAGGAAGATAGGAGGAGAAGCAGAAATCCTAGGTAATGAACTAATAAGATATGTTTGGTTTTGTAATCTTCATTTTCAATGCGAGGATAAATCAAAAAAATACTATAAATACTTAAAAAAACTAACCACCATGAAGACATTCCGAAGATATATAAAGACAGGTCTGAGAAATATGCCCCAAAAATTCCTGCTAAATTTGTAATTGGAATGTTGGCATTCACAGCATTGGACCATGAATGGTCCTGAGGGTTATATGTGCCCAGTGCTAGTGTGATATATAGACCAATAAAAAGTAAGGCAAACCATGAGGCCTCACGAATAATCCTGTTAGCTAGAATACGTGGAGTATTTTGGCTGGTTAGGGTTCCTTTGATTATTTTTTTTGATTTTTTACTGGAAAACAATTATGGCCGCTCAATATAGAATTTTAATAAATTATATCAGCATGTCATCTAAAAAATGTCTCCTTGTATATCAATCATTAAAAATTGTAAGGTTTGCGATTTTATTGTTTGATTCATTAACCCTAGTCCACTAAAATTATGAATTAAACTTTAAAATGTCTGAGTAAATCAAATATGTCAAAACATTCACCTTTAATTATCCTTGGTTCTGGCCCTGCGGGCTATTCAGCTGCAGTTTATGCGGCAAGAGCCAACTTAAAACCACTTTTAATTACCGGTATGTCACAGGGCGGACAGCTTATGACAACCACTGGCGTTGATAATTGGCCGGCAGACGCGGATGGGGTAATGGGGCCAGAATTAATGAGTCGATTTGAAAAGCATGCATTACGGTTCAACACTGAAATTATTTTTGATCATATTAATACATGCGACTTAAAAAATAAGCCATTTCGCCTAATTGGCGACAATGACGAATATACATGTGACGCCCTAATTATTTCTACTGGAGCGTCTGCTAAGTACTTAGGGTTAGAAAGCGAAATACAGTTTCTTGGGAGGGGCGTTTCAGCATGTGCAACCTGTGATGGTTTCTTCTTCAAAGAACAGGAAGTTGCAGTAGTGGGTGGCGGAAATACAGCAGTTGAAGAGGCTCTTTATCTTTCTAATATTGCAAGTAAAGTTACTCTAATTCATCGTCGTGATAAGTTTAAAGCTGAAGCGATTATGATGGACAAAGTTCACGAACGAGTTAAAGAAGGAAAGATAATATTAGAAATTTTTCATGAGCTAGATGAGGTTGTAGGAGATGACTCTGGAGTTACAGGAATCAAAATCAAATCCACCAAAACAGGATTAACTAAACTAATAAAGTTAAAGGGAGTTTTTATTGCAATTGGTCACAAACCCAATACAGATATCTTTGAGGGTCAACTGAAAATGGAAAATGGCTACATCGTTACTCAATGTGGAAGACAGGGAAATTTTACTGCAACAAGTATTGAGGGTGTATTTGCAGCGGGAGACGTGCAAGATCATATTTATCGCCAAGCTGTTACAAGTGCAGGTAGTGGTTGTATGGCTGCGCTAGATGCAGAAAGATACCTAACTAAATAATGACTGAGGATGAAGATCTTTTCTCAAAGGAATGTAAGGATGTTACACCCTTAAAAATCAAGTCCAAATTAGTTGAGATTGCAACAAAAAAACCCAAGCCAAAACCTATAGCAAAACAATTCATGCAAGATGAAAAAAATGCTTTGCTTGACTCCTTAAGCGATGAATATATTAATGCTGGTATTGAATTGGATGAGGATTCTTTCTATATAAGAGAAGGCCACTCTCCAGATATTATCAAAAGATTAAAAAGAGGGTACTGGGCCGTTCAAGGCTCTATTGATCTTCATGGTATGGTCACGGACGAGGCAAAAGCTTATGTAGTTAACTATATCCAGGAATGTAAAAAGAAAAAAGTTCGCTGCATTCGCATTATTCATGGAAAGGGTTATGGTTCAAAAAATAAAGAACCTGTCTTAAAGAAAAAGGTAAGGGGCTGGCTTGCACAAAAAGATGAAGTAATTGCTTATGCTCAGGCACAAAAACATGACGGTGGGAGTGGTGTGGTAATTGTATTGCTTAAGGAGTATTAATCATTGAATGTTTTAATTAAGCATACAGCCTGAGCCGCTATTCCCTCAGCGCGACCAGTAAATCCAAGACCTTCCGTCGTTGTTCCCTTAATGTTAATTTGTGTGATATCACACAAACAATCCTTAGAAATATTTTCAGTCATCTCTTTAAGGTAAGGATAAATTTTTGGCTGCTCACAAATAACAGTAGCATCGATATTGTTAACTACATACCCATTTTCCCGAATCAAACCAACTACAAACCTTAAAATGTCTCGAGAATTCATGTCTTTAAATTCTTTTTTACTATCAGGAAAGTAATGCCCAATGTCCCCTAAGCCTGCAGCACCTAGAAGCGCATCGCTGATAGCGTGAATCAGTACATCAGCATCAGAATGACCCTGCAAACCCAAAGGGAAGTCGATAGTAACCCCACCAATAATGCAAGGACGTCCAGCCACTAATTGATGAACATCAAATCCCTGCCCTATTCTAATCACTTAATTACCCCAACATTCATTGCATCAAATACCGTCCTTATTCGCTCCATATCTTCAGCAAACGTAACCTTGAAGTTATTTATATTTCCCTGAAATATTTTTACTTGCAACCCCAAGGATTCTATTGCTTCACATTCGTCTGTTGGAACACCTTTGAATTGCTCAAGAGCTTTTTTTAAAACTTTATATCTAAACATTTGTGGGGTTTGCGCCAACCAAATCTGGTCGCGATCTTCGGTACCAATGACCATTCTTGACTTATTAACGCGTTTAACGGTATCTGCAACTGGAATAGCCACAATACCTCCCACCTTATGGTTATCTACATCGGAGATAAATTTATTAATCATTGACTCATTAACTCCCAAACGAGAAGCATCATGAACCATAATCCAGTCATCAGGAGAGGCAATGTCTTTAATTGCATTTATAGTATTAAGAACGGTCATGGAGCGAGTCTCTCCGCCTGTTTTGTAGATAGAGGTTTTCAATGAAAAATGATGTTTTAAGTTTTCAATATAAGTCTCATTCGGATTAACCGCTATAGCAATTGAACTAATAGAGGCAACGTTAGAAAAAATATACTCAACCCACTCAATGATTGTCTTGGACCCAATACTTGAAAATTGTTTAGGTATAGATTGACCCATTCTAGAGCTTGCGCCGGCTGCAGGAATAATAAGGTGAATTTTTGCCATTCCAAATTTTAACATGGCAAAAAATTACTGTAATTATTTAATCAGATGAAGTTGAGTTAATCTTGTGAATGGATATATCGGCTCCGTTATACTCTTCTTCGATGGTAAGACGAATACCAAAAACAGTATCTAGTATTTTATATAGAATATAACCACTAATAAGAGCAAAAGTAAGCCCACTAAGTGTGCCAATAATTTGAGAAATTAAGCTAACTCCTCCCATCCCTCCAAAAGCTTTTGTTCCAAATATTCCTGCTGCAATTCCACCCCATGCCCCACATAATCCATGCAAAGGCCAGACACCCAAGACATCATCAATTTTCCATTTATTCTGTGTAAGTGAAAAGGTCCAAACAAATAAAGCGCCAGCAACCAGACCCGTAACCAATGCGCCCAATGGGTGAAATAAATCAGAGCCTGCACAAACCGCAACTAAGCCAGCAAGAGGCCCATTATAAAGAAATCCTGGGTCGTTCCTTCCTATAATTAAAGAAGCGAGTGTGCCTCCAGCTAATGCCATTAATGAGTTGACTGCAACTAAACCAGAAACACCCTCCAAGGTTTGAGCTGACATAACATTAAAGCCAAACCAACCAACAGTTAATATCCATGAACCGAGGGCTAAAAATGGAATATTAGAAGGTGCAAATGCGTGAAGCTTACCATCCTTGGAGTATCGACCATGTCTAGCGCCTAAAACTAATACAGCACCTAAAGCTAACCATCCCCCCATTGCATGAACCACTACTGATCCAGCAAAATCATGAAAAGGTGCTCCAAATTTTTCTGTTAATAACTTCTGAAAGCCATATGCGCCATTCCAAACAATCCCTTCAAAAAAGGGGTATGTAAAACCAACTAATATAAAAGATGCAATTAATTGCGGATTGAATTTAGCTCGCTCAGCAATGCCCCCCGAGATAATTGCGGGAATCGCTGCAGCAAAAGTTAAAAGAAAGAAAAACTTTACAAGGTCGTATCCGCTCTTTTCACTTAACGAGGAGGCAACATCATAAAAATTAACACCATAAGCGAGGCTGTAACCAATAAAAAAATATGCGATTGTTGAGACTGAAAAATCAGCCATAATTTTGGCTAATGCATTCACTTGATTTTTTTCTCTAACTGTCCCCACTTCTAGAAAAGCAAAGCCAGCATGCATTGCAAGAACCATTATGGCTCCTAATAAGACAAATAGAGTATTACTTTGATTGCTTAAACTTTCCATTTTAGATCGACCTTCATTAGATATTTTGTAAGTATATTAATTGAAATTAATAAAATTTTGCACCAAATAAAAAATTAATAACTAAATTGGTGCAAATATTTGTAATTTAAGTATTATTTTGGTGCAAAAATATAAAAATATTTAATAGGTTAAGGATTCATCTAATATATCAAACATATGTTTGATTATTTTTTATTATCGCTCTGCTGTATGGGTATATATTTTTGGTGGGACACAATTTCAAAAAGAGAGATTGCTATCCACCACGGTAAATTATTGGCGCAACAGTTTCGTCTTCAGTTTTTAGATGACTCTGTCTACTGCGGCAAAATTAAACTTTATAGAACGGGTGATAACTGGATCTCAATTAAACGAATCTATTTTTTTAGTGTTAGCACAAATAATGAAGACAGGCTCCATTGCCAGCTTACCCTTACAGGTAAATTATTAACGCACTGGTTTGTACCTCCCTACCCCAATAAATAGTATTAGTTATTGACTTTACAGCTGGAAATTAGCATTTGCATGGACTATAAAGTTTTGTCTTGTAATTGACGATAGTATTCATAAAGCATAATGCTAGCTGCTGAACTGACATTTAACGACTCTACGCCTCGAGCCATAGGGATTGATAAAGTTTTTTTTACCTTAGACAGAAGGATAGGGTTGACCCCTTGCCCCTCGTTACCTATGATAATTGCTATATCTTTTGTTAGCTTTGCATTATATAAAGACTCCCCCTTCATACCGAGCGTGTAACAAGGAAAGTCAAACTGATCGATCACTATCTCAAGACTTTGATTTTCATAACAATCAAGGAAGAATTGAGCTCCTTGACTTCCCCTAAGGGTTTTGGGGGACCATAAATCACTGCAGCCTTTAGACAAAAAAACTGAGCAACTGCCAGTCGCAGCTGCTGACCGTAAAATACTACCTAAATTACCTGGGTCCTGGATATTATCTAAAAGTAAGTTTAATCCATTAGTTTTTTTATATGAGCTGACAGGCATGTCAATCAGAGCAATAATTCCAGTCACAGATTTTAAGTCAGAAATTTTGGTGAATAAATCATGTTGAACAACATGAGTCTTTGCATGTGAGTGTTCATTAATTAATTCATTAATCTCGACAGACTCAATGGAGGCATCTTTAATTAGCTCAACAATTCTTCCACCACTCTCACTATAAGACCTAATCAAATGTGGTCCATCTAAAAGACATTGTCCTAATTCATTCCTTAGGCTGCTATTACCATAAAGCTTCCGAAACATTTTAAATGTAGGGTTTTCAACAGAGGTGATAATCAATTCAGTCATAAGCTTTAGTTTGGAAGAGATTTTAGTTGATACCCGGACTTCTTGAATTGATTAAGGAGCCCATTATCTCCACCAAGATGGGATGCTCCTACCGCAATGAATAATCGATAGTCTCTCATAAGCTCACTTACCCTATCAAAGAATAATATATTACGATCGGTTACAAGTTTTTTCTTCATTTTCAACCACACTTCATTTGGAATTAATTTACTAGTTAAGGCTTCATTTATAATAATAATGGTATCTGAATTTTGAGCTAAATAAGCAGACAATAGTTGCTCGTAATCTGATTCTTTTTGTTCTGTAGTTTTTGCTAGTACCTTTTTAAGGAAATTCATTTGTTCCTGAACCGATAAATCGTCTAATACCTGAAAATGCTCCTCTGACGTTTCTATACCGCGAACCTCCAAACCTAAATCTATTGCCTTTGTTTTAAGAAGATTATCAAGATTAAATGGTGTGATGGGCCTCGGTGAATCAAAAATAACTGCTATGAGCCATGGTTTCATCTCAATAACTTTCTCATATTGCATGGTGTGGAAGTCTGCTAAATATTTAACCTTCTCCATCTCACTCTCACTAAGATAAGACTCATACATGATATCGTTGGCCATCAACAGACTGGGGTTAGAAATTTCATCAGCTTCCATCAAAAAAATTTGGCTTAACTTGAGAGCATTTATCAACCCATTATGGATGTTAGAGACTCGGTTGTCGTCTGTATGAATAGTCCCATAAAGATAATGGGTCTTACCATTTGGAGACATGATCTCCCAAAAGTTTGAATGTTGCTGAGCATTCAAACTCATCGCATAAAAAAATACGAAGCATATTAATATTTTTCTTAGGTTAAGAGTCATTGGTTTAATTAAAGTCTATAAAAATACTTAGGTTTAATAATAACAGGAATCTGATTCCTAGATATCGTATAAGGCGTGAAGAAATCAGGTTAAAATAATGATTCCATATTTACTGTGAAGCGTTAATATGAACTATCTTGATAAAAATATCTTAGAGAAGATACAATTTTATGTAACCACTAAATATCCGTGTGGTTACATCAGCCATCAAGAAGCACAGTCAATTGTAGCTACCCCCTCCAAGAGAATAGACTCAAGTACGTATACAGATCTAATTCAACAAGGATTTAGAAGAAGCGGGCAGCACATATACAAGCCACATTGCCAAGAATGCAGCGCATGTATTCCTATAAGGCTCTGCGTTAAAAACTTCAAAATAAGTCAATCTCAAAAACGCACGTTAAAGAAACATAATCACATTGCAGTTAAAATATTGCCGCTTAACTTTGATGAGGGACATTATGAGCTTTACGTAAGCTATCAAAATAGCCGTCATCGTATAAGCCAAGAAACAGATAATGACATTGCTGATTACAATGATTTTTTGGTAAAGAGTAATGTGGACTCACAAATGATTGAGTTTAGATTTGAAGGTCATTTAATGATGGTTACCATCGTCGATATATTAAGAGGCGGGGTTTCTGCTGTATATACTTTTTATGACTGTAAAAACCTAAAGTTAAGCCTAGGAACATACTCTATCTTATGGCTACTCGATTTCTGTAAAAAAGAAGAATTAGACTACCTTTATCTAGGCTATTGGATCAATGAAAGTCAAAAAATGAAATATAAAATTAATTTTAAGCCATACGAACTAATGATTAATGGCGCATGGCAAGAGCCGACAAACTAATCATCGTGATACAATTTCATTTTCTAATAACAGCATAATTCGAATGAAAAATATCCTAATATTTGGTGTGGGTCTAATTGGTGGCTCAATTGCTCTTAAATCCAAAAAAACTAAACTATTCGAACAAATTATAGCTGTCGAAAGAAAAGGCGGCACAATATTAAGTCCATTTGTTGAATCAGGAATGCTTGATCGCCTTGTAACCAACTTGGAAGATGATGTAGCTCTGGCAGACTTAATAGTCATTGCAACACCTGTGTCACAAATCTCTGAAATATTAGAAAAAATATATCCTTACTTAAATTCTAAAACCCTCATCACTGACGTAGGAAGTACCAAGAAAAATGTAATGGATGATGCCTCAAAAGCTCTTAAAGAAAAATCTATTCAATTTATTGGTTCGCACCCTATAGCGGGCTCAGAGAAGCATGGTCCGGACACAGCTCAATTAAATTTATTTGAAGGTAAAAATATTGTTCTAACCCCCACGCCTGACACACCAACTCTTATGAGTGAAAAGCTAAATAAATTTTGGTTGGCAATGGGCGGGAGTGTTTCGATAATGTCGCCCCAAGAGCATGATGAGATTTTTTCAACAATAAGTCACCTACCCCACTTACTTGCCTTTAGTCTAGTTAACCTCATTAATAATAAAGAGAAGAAAGAGGTCCTTCTTAATTTTGCTGCCAGTGGATTCAGAGACTTTTCTAGAATTGCGGCAAGCTCGCCTGAGGTATGGCGAGACATCTCAATCAGCAATAAAGATGCCATTCTTATTGACCTAAATTTATATCAACAAGAGCTTCAGAAAGTCATTGCCTTACTAGAAGGTCAAGATCAAGATGGTTTGAAAAAGTATCTTACAGACGCAAGTTCAACCAGACAAAACTGGACTGACACAAAAATTGAATAAGAAGATTTTACAGCCTGCAGCAGAAGTTAGTGGAACTATTACCCTGCCTGGATCAAAGAGCATAACTAATAGAATTTTATTGATGGCCGCTCTTAGCAGCGGCCAAACAACAATAAATAGCCCACTAAAATCTGATGATACGAACCATATGTTGGCAGCACTCAAGCTGCTAGGGGTTAATTATAAAGACAAGGGAAATGATATTGTTATGGATGGAGTTAATCAGAGATTTCCATCATTACAGGCTAAATTATTTCTAGGGAATGCGGGTACAGCTTTTAGACCATTAACTGCGGTCTTATCGATGCTAAATGGGACCTATGAAATATCTGGTATAACACGTATGCATGAGAGGCCAATCAAGGATCTGGTTGATGCACTACGTCAGATTGGAGCCACTATAAACTATGAAGGCACCCCAGGATTTCCACCAATAAAAATTTTACCCAGTAACATTCTTTACAAGTCTCCAATAAGAATAAAAGGTGATGTCTCAAGTCAATTCCTAACTGCATTATTGATGGCCTGCCCTCTTATGGATCAAGATATAGTGATTGAGGTTGATGGCGATCTAATTTCAAGGCCATACATTGATATAACACTCAAGCTGCTCGAGAAATTTGGGATTCATTACGAAAATTTAAATTGGCAATCATTCGAATTAAATCAAAATTCAAAATACAAAAGTCCAGTGGAGATTTTAGTTGAAGGAGACGCCTCCTCGGCTTCTTATTTCTTTGCTGCAGCAGCAATAGCTGGAACTATTGAGGTATTCGGCATTAATGCTGCCAGCATTCAGGGTGACTTAAAATTTCTAAACGTCATAGAAAGAATGGGCGCCTCAATCGAATATCGCTCACATTCGATAAAGGTAGCTCGAGAGAAAAAATTAACTGGACTTAAAATTGACTGCAAAGAAATACCAGACGCAGCAATGACACTTGCTATTATGGCTCTTTTTGCTGAAGGGGAAACCGTATTGAATAATATTGGTAGCTGGAGGGTAAAGGAAACTGATAGAATTTACGCCATGGAGACGGAATTAAAAAAGTTAGGTGCATATGTAACCTCGACGGCCGACTCAATATCAATAAAGCCTCCCAGAATAATTAACGATAATATAGTTATTGATACTTATGATGATCATCGCATGGCAATGTGTTTCTCGTTGATATCGTTAGCGAAGAAAACTGTAACGATCAATGATCCGGGTTGCGTCAATAAAACCTATCCAGAATTTTTTAATGATTTTGAAATGGTCTCTTCATGAAGTTAACGAAACTCCCTTATTTAATTGCCATTGATGGTCCAGCAGGCTCCGGCAAAGGGACGATTGCCAAATTAATTAGTAAAAAACTTGATCTAAATTATCTAGATTCTGGCGCTATCTACCGCATCATAGCTTTAGCTGCTACTAGGGAAAATCTACGCTCAGAACAAGCCCAAGAATTGGTCTCGCTAGTCAAAAAAATTAATATGAGGTTTGAAAGCGAAGAAATATTTCTTAACGAGGAAGTTGTTACTAATGAAATAAGGGCTTCAGAGATCAGCCAATACTCATCTGAAATTGCAGCACACCTACCATTAAGAGCTGAGATATTAAGTTTTCAGCGAGCCTTTTATAAGGGGAATGGTTTAGTTGCAGAAGGAAGAGATATGACCACCATAGTTTTTCCTGAAGCCGATCTAAAAATTTATCTAGATGCGAGCCCACAAGAAAGAGCTAAAAGAAGGTATAAACAGTTGATAGTAAAAGGAAACAATGTTAATATGTCAGACCTTACTTCTGAAATTGAAGCAAGGGATAAGAGGGATATAGAAAGAAAAGTTTCCCCTCTTAAAGTAGCTGATGAAGCAAAAATTTTAAACACGGATGATCTTACTATAGATCAAACAGTGAATAAAATTCTTTCCTTTATCACATAATTTTGGCATCAATGGCACCAATCATTGATAATTATTAATTTACCCATCGCTTGATGGGATTATTGTTTAGGGTTAAAAATTTAATGGCAACCACAGAAAAAATAAAAGCTTCAGGAACTGAAAGCTTCGCAGCATTGTTCGAAGAAAGTATGGCGCTTAAAGAGATGCGTCAGGGTGAAATTATTACAGCAGAAGTTATTTCAGTTGAAAGCGATTTTGTTATTGTTAATGCTGGTTTAAAATCTGAAAGCGTCATAAAAACAGAAGAGTTTTTAGATGATAAGGGCGGAATTGAAGTTCAGGTTGGTGATTTTGTTAAGGTTGCAATTGAAAAATTAGAAGATGGTTACGGATCAACTCTACTATCAAGAGTTAAGGCCAAACAAATGCAAGCATGGTTAGACCTAGAAGATGCAATGAATGCAGGCACAATCATTAAGGGTTATGTGAGCAGTAAGGTTAAAGGTGGCTTAAGAGTTACGGTTAATGGGATTATGGCATTTCTTCCAGGCTCTCTGGTTGATAGCAGGCCTGTAAAAGACACCACCCCATTTGAAAATAAAGAATGTGACCTTAAGATTATAAAAATTGATAGAAAAAGGAATAATGTAGTAGTTTCAAGAAAAGCTGTTATTGAAGAACAGCAAGGCACAAACAGAGAATCTGTGCTCGAAACTATCGTAGAGGGCGCCACAGTAAAAGGTATTATTAAAAATATTACGGATTACGGAGCTTTCGTAGACCTAGGTGGAATTGATGGACTTCTTCACATTACTGATCTTGCATGGAAAAGAATTAAACATCCATCAGAGATTCTAAGTGTTGGTGATGAAATTGAAGCGCGAGTCCTCAAATATGATCAAGAAAAAAATCGTGTTTCGTTAGGGTTAAAACAGCTAGATGATGATCCATGGGTTGGCCTTAATAGACGATATCCAGTAAATACCCGTCTATTTGGTAAAGTTTCAAACCTAACTGATTACGGAGCATTTATCGAAATTGAAACAGGAATTGAAGGCCTTGTTCACGTTTCTGAGATGGACTGGACTAACAAAAATATCCACCCATCAAAAGCCGTCCAACTAGGGGATGAAATTGAAGTTATGATCCTAGAAATTGACGAAGACAGAAGAAGACTTTCTTTAGGTATGAAGCAATGCCAAACAAATCCATGGAACGAGTTTTCAACTAAACATAATAAAGATGACAAAATTTCTGGGAGCATTAAATCAATAACAGACTTTGGAATATTCATAGGTTTAGATGGTGGGATTGATGGATTAATACATTTATCTGACATTTCATGGGCCGAGTCTGGCGAGGAAGCTGTT
Organism: Methylophilales bacterium; assembly: GCA_013205275.1. Taxonomy (GTDB): domain Bacteria; phylum Pseudomonadota; class Gammaproteobacteria; order Burkholderiales; family Methylophilaceae; genus BACL14. Next base: position 11,891 of record JABMNG010000179.1, read on the forward strand.
CAGAAATACAAAAAAGGTGATGAGATTGAGGCATTAATTATCTCTATTGATGTTGAGAAGGAAAGAATCTCATTGGGAATTAAACAGTTAACCGAGAACCCAAATCCAGAATCTGAAACAACAGCTAAAGAAGAAGATAAGCCTGCTAAAAAGCCTGCTAAAAAAGAAGCTAAGAAAGAATCAGTGTCTGATGAGCCAAAAAATGGTGGGACTACCAACCTAGGTGCACTTCTTCAAGCAAAGCTTGACGATAAAAAATAATGACT
>JABMNG010000180.1 GCA_013205275.1 Methylophilales bacterium
CAAACCAAAAAGAGTTCGATCAATTTTATTAAATAGATAATATTCAAGATCAGTTAATTTCATGGCTTCAATTCGCTAGTGAGATAGTAGTCAAATATTTTTTTTGCAATTGGACCTGCGACCGATCCTCCATGACCTCCATTTTCTACAATCACAGCTATTGCAATTTTAGGTTGATCAGCTGGAGCATAAGCAATAAAAAGCGCATGGTCTCTAAGCCGTTCGTCTATTAAATTTTCATTGTATACTTCGCCTTTTTTTAGGCCAAAAAGTTGAGCTGTACCTGTCTTTGCAGCTATTTTGTATTTGCTATTATTCCCAACGAAAGCTGCCGTCCCCCCATCCTCTGTAACATTCTCCATGCCCTCCTTAACCCATGCAATAGTTTTCTCAGAAATAGCCAGAGGGCTAGTGATGTTAAAGCCCTGTTGAAGCTGCTGACTATTCAGCAGTAGATGGGGAGTAATAGGAGTATTAGGACTTGAAATTCTTGCTGTGGCAAGAGCGAGTTGCAAGGGTGTCACCTGAGTGAAACCTTGTCCAATACCTGTGATAGCCGTTTCACCAACATACCATTTCTGATTAAATCGTTCTTTTTTCCATTGAGCATCTGCCAGAAGGCCTGACTTTTCATTTGGTAAGTCGATCCCAGTTTTTTGTCCAAATCCAAATGTTTTTAATGCTTCATTGAGCTTAGGAATACCAAGCTCAACTGCCAACCCATAAAAAAAAGTGTCACATGACACTGCTATGGCTTTAATTATATCGACGGCTCCATGCCCATCCCTTTTCCAGTCTCTAAAAGGCCTGGAATTATTTACTGAATAATACCCAGGATCATTGATGCTATAGGGGGGCAATCTTAGTTGATTCTCTAGACCAGCAACTGCAACAAAAGGTTTTATTGTTGAGCCTGGGGGGTATAAGCCGTTTATTACCCTGTCAAGCAGGGGTTTGTCTTTAGAGTTATTTAGCCTATCCCAGTCATGATGGTTGATGCCGTCAATAAATAAATTAGGATCAAAATTTGGCATGCTAACATAAGTTAAGATTTCCCCATTCTGAACGTTAATCGCTACAAGTGCTCCCCTTTTATTAGCAAAAGCTTTCTCAGCAATCTCTTGCATTTCTATATCAATCGATAGATAAAGGTTGCTTCCTTCTACGGAGGGAAATTTTTCCAGAGTTGTAATCGTATTACCAGTCGCATTAACCTCAATCTTTTTGTACCCAGACTTACCATGTATTTTAGATTCATACTGGTATTCGACACCAGATTTTCCAATATGATCTGTTCCTCTATAATTTGACAGTTGATTATTTTTCTCAAGGCTTATTAAATCATTTTTATTTATACGGTTGATGTAGCCAATAAAATGTGAGCCTAATGCGCCGAGAGGATAACCTCTTTTTAACTTTTCCGTGAGATCGATATTCTCAAATCGGTATTTATTAGCAGAAAATATAGCTACTTCCTCTATTGTCAGATCACTTTTGATAGGGATAGTTTCAGAGAATTCCTTGTCCTTAAGAATTCTTTTATATTTTGTGATGTCATCTGAGCTGATGAAAACAACATTGTTTAATTGATTGACTAGACCCTCTAAATCATTGATTTTTTTTGGATTAATTTCAAGGTTGTAGCTTAAATAATTCTCGGCAAGTATGACCCCGTTTCGATCGAATATCATCCCCCTTGATGGTGTTATTGGAAGCAGCTTAATGCTATTACTGTTAGCTTGTGTCTCATAATATTGATGTTGTAAAATTTGAATATAAAAAAAACGAGCAATTATGAGCAAAAAAATTAACATAAAGAAATTCAACATGAATTTCAATCTATTGGTAAGGATAAATTTCACATAGTATTTATCCATCAGAGCCTTAGTTTTTATTTTTCAAATATTGAAATAACTTTTGGTACCCAAGACATATGAGGAGCGTGAGAATTATTTTGATTCCATAAAGACTATAATCTTTATCTAATTGGTAACTTATTGAGGTCATGAATAGTGAGAGTTCTGCAATTAATAAGAGGATTAAATGCTGAATGAAGATCATTCGGGCTGATGTAAAAAATAAATATTTATTGAATATAAAACTTGAAAAATAAACGATAATAAAAATTAACGCATATTGGCCTATTAACTCTCCAACGAGAATATCGCTTATTAGCCCTAATATAAAAACCTTCAATAAATTTAAATTCAGGAAATTACTAGCTATTAAAGCAACAGAGAATGCTACACAATAATCTGGCATAAGTTCAGGCGCGCTTATCAAGGGTAAACTTGTATGCATTAACATTAAGGTAGCTAGAAAAATAACTGCCCCAATCGTTAACTCATTTTTTTTTAAATGCTCCATTTTTCTCATTTGATTCCACCTAAAAAAACTCTTACTTGAGAATGTGTTGTGGGGTCAGATGTTGGAGCAATTAATAAATGGTTAAATTGATTAGTAACTACGGGCTTAATATCGATGATATTTCCTATTTTAATTCCCTTCGGATAAATTCCATCAATGCCTGAGGTCATAAATTGCTCACCAATCTTCGCGACCCTGTGGCTAGGAAACATTTTAATTTCTAAATATCCGGAGCCAGTACCTCTTAAAATAACGTTATCTGTTCCTTTTTCGAGAATTGCAGGAACGATATATTCTCGAGCAGTGATTGGAGCGACTTCGCTATAATTTTTTTCAGTTAATATGACCTGCCCAACTAAGCCTAGATTATTAATGACAGGTGATCCAACCTGAATCCCATCATCCTGACCTTTGTTAATTATGATAGATCTCTTCCCATTTATAACTGTTGGTAAAATAATTTCAGCGCTAATAGACTTTATTGCTAGATTGCTAGCTATCTTCATTGAGTTTCTTAGTATTGAATTTTCTGCTTCAAGAAAAATCAACTTCTGATTTTCTATAGATAATTCCATCATCGAGTTTTCTAGTTGAATTTTCTCTTCAAGCAAAGCTGACTTTGTAGTCAGAGTCTCTTTAACAGACTCGCTAATTTTATTTGGTAAATTTAAAAAATAAATTAATGGGGGCTTTATATAAGAACGAAATTGCTTTATGTCGGGCTGTATTTCTTTTCTGTAATCAAGCCCCATTAAGAGAAATGACACTAATAAAAGAACAATAAAAGAAAAGATAGGGGATTGATTGGTATTAAATAGTCTAAGTTTTTTTGTTGAATGTCTTCGCTTCATTATTCATATGTAAACGAATTTTTAAATGCATCTAGAGAGTCTAATGTCATGCCACAGCCCCTTACTACACAAGTTAGCGGGTCCTCGGCGACAATAACTGGGATTCCAGTTTCTTCCATTAAAAGACGGTCTAAATTTTTTAATAATGCCCCTCCGCCTGTTAATACCATGGCAGTTTCTGAAATATCAGCCCCTAGCTCAGGAGGTGTTTCTTCTAAGGCAGTTTTAACAGCACCTACTATTGCATTAAGAGGCTCACTTATTGCCTCTAATATTTCATTGCTGCTTACCATAATTTTTCTAGGCAATCCTTCAGACAGATTTCTCCCAGTCACTTCCATTTCCAGTAATTCCGTCATCGGGAATGCGTTACCAATTTTGTGTTTAATTTTTTCGGCCGTTGGTTCAGAAATTAAGGTTCCATAGTTTCTTCGGAAATAATCGATAATGGCTTGATCAATTTTATCTCCACCTACTCTGGCAGAGCTTGCATAAACAATGCCACCCAAGGAGATTACCCCAACTTCGGTTGTTCCTCCCCCTATATCGATTACCATTGAACCTGTTGGTTCGTTTACAGGAAGACCAGCACCTATAGCGGCAGCCATTGGCTCCTCAATAAGGAATACTTCTTTTGCGCCTGCTCGTTCAGCAGATTCTCTTATCGCTCTTCTTTCGACTTGGGTTGCACCATACGGAACACAAATGACAATTCGTGGGTTGGGAGTAAACCAATTTGATTTATGAACCTTGTTAATGAAGTGCTTGATCATATCTTCGGTGATATTAAAGTCAGCAATTACTCCATCCTTCATAGGCCTAATGGCGACAATATTCTGCGGTGATCGTCCTAACATCGACTTAGCTTCTGCTCCAACTGCTAATAATGTTTTTTTGGTGCGATGACCAGCGGGGCCATCCTCATATCTTAAAGCTACAACAGAAGGCTCATCAAGAACAATGCCTTGCCCTTGAAGGTAAATTAATGTGTTGGCGGTACCTAAATCGATCGCAATGTCATTAGATACAAATTTTTTAAGAGAAGAGCCGAAAAAAGAGAACATTTTTACCTTTAATTTTATATATTGTCATTGAAGAGTCGTTACTAAACCAATGTATAATAACTGATTATTCAAATAATTTTAACAAAACTGGCATTATTTTTATTATGACTATAAGTAAAAAAGACATAGAAAAAATTGCGCATCTTGCTCGAATTAATATTTCACAAGCAGAGGCCGAACAATTAGAACAGAAGCTAATAGGCATCATGTCATTAATTGACAAAATGCAGGCCGTTAATACCGATAATATTGAGCCAATGTCTCATGCATTAGATATTTCTCAGCCATTAAGGGATGATGTGGTGACAGAGTTCGACTTAAGAGAAAAAATACTTCCTCTCGCTCCAGAAATTGAGGAATCTTTGTTTATTGTCCCTCAGGTCATTGAGTAATATGTTAAATTTATCACTTCAATCCCTCTCCTTAGGTTTAGAAAAGAAAACTTTTTCAAGCCAAGAGCTAACCAAATTTTATTTGGAAAGAATCAAGCGCCATAACACGTCATTAAATGCATTTATTAGTATTGATGAAGATAAAAGTTTATTGATGGCAAAAAAATCTGATGAATTAATTGCCGAAGGCCGACCGTCTCCACTTACCGGAATTCCTATTGCACAAAAAGATATTTTTTGTGCACAAGGCTGGCCTGCTACGTGTGGATCTAAAATGCTTGAAAATTTTATTGCCCCATATGATGCGACGGTGATAGAAAAATTTAATGCAGCGGGGGCCGTTAATATTGGTAAAACCAATATGGATGAATTTGCGATGGGCTCATCTAATGAGACCTCCTATTTTGGCCCTGTAAAAAATCCTTGGAATTTGGAGCTTGTTCCTGGAGGAAGTTCTGGTGGAAGCGCTGCTGCGGTAGCAGCAAGGCTTGCACCAGCAGCGACTGGAACCGATACGGGCGGCTCTATTAGGCAGCCAGCATCATTATGTGGTTTTACTGGCCTTAAACCAACGTATGGGTTGGTTTCACGTTACGGAATGATTGCATTTGCTTCAAGCCTGGATCAGGCAGGACCGATGGCTATTAGTGCAGAAGACTGTGCATTAATGATGAATGTTATGACGGGTCATGACAAAAGAGATTCAACCAGCGTGGAAAGGGACAAAGAAGATTATATGAGCCAATTAAATGGCTCGATTAAAGGATTGAAAATTGGCATTCCTAAAGAATTTTTTAGTCAAGGACTAGACCCCTCAGTTCAAACTTTGGTTGAAAGTGCCATAGAACAATATAAAAACCTTGGCGCAGAAATTATAGAAATTTCATTGCCTAATAATCATCTTGCCATCCCAGTTTATTATGTTATTGCTCCAGCAGAGGCATCAAGTAACTTATCTCGGTACGATGGGGTTCGTTATGGTTATCGAACGAAGGAATACGACGATTTAATGGATATGTATTTTAAAACAAGGCAAGAAGGCTTTGGCAATGAGGTTAAGCGCCGGATCCTAATAGGGACATACGTTCTGAGTGCAGGATATTATGACGCTTACTATTTAAAGGCACAAAAAATTAGACGACTAATATCTGAAGACTTTACTAATGCTTTTAAAAAGTGTGATGTGATCATGGGCCCATCTGCCCCTTCGGTTGCATTTAAAGCGGGCGAAAAAAAAGAAGATCCCTTGGCCATGTACATGCAAGATATCTATACTATTTCTACTAATCTTGCTGGTCTTCCAGCAATGAGTATTCCAGCCGGATTTACAAATAACCTTCCAGTTGGATTGCAGCTTATTGGTAATTATTTTAGTGAGGCAAAATTATTAAATATTGCACATTCTTATCAGCAACATACGGACTGGCACCTTCAGTCAGCTAAAGGATTTGATTGATGGATTGGGATATTGTTATCGGCATTGAAACTCACGTTCAATTGAGAACAAAATCTAAGCAATTCTCCGGCGCATCTATAGAGTATGGTAACGAACCAAACTCTCAGGCCTGTCTGGTAAGCCTGGCTTACCCTGGTGTGCTTCCTGTGTTAAATCATGAGTCGGTTAATTGCGCAATTAAGTTTGGACTGGCCGTTAATGCAGAAATTGCTCCGAGATCAATTTTTGCTCGAAAGAATTATTTTTATCCTGATCTACCTAAAGGCTATCAAATTAGCCAATTTGAATTGCCTATTGTTGGGCAAGGAATATTATCTATAAATGTAAATGGACAGAATAAAAACGTTAGGATTTTAAGGGCACACCTGGAAGAGGATGCTGGAAAGTCATCCCATGGGGTGTCACAAGGAAAAACAGGAATTGATTTGAATCGAGCAGGAACGCCCTTACTAGAAATAGTAACAGAGCCAGACATGAGCTCTGCTGAAGAGGCAGTTGCTTACTCTAAAAAACTTCATGAGCTGGTCCAATGGATTGGAATTTGTGATGGCAATATGCAGGAGGGAAGTTTCAGATGCGATGTAAATGTTTCAGTTAAGAAAAAAGGTACCGACATCCTCGGAACTAGAAGGGAGATTAAAAATCTTAATTCTTTTAAATTTATCAAACAAGCAATTGATTATGAAGTGAACTGGCAGATTGAAACCCTTGAGGATGGAGGAAAAATAGATCAAGCAACGATCTTGTTTAATCCAGAAACGGGAGAAACAAAAGCCATGCGATCGAAGGAAGAAGCAAACGATTATCGATACTTTCCAGACCCAGATTTATTGCCACTTTTAGTTACCCAAAAGCAAATTAATGAAATAAAGCAGACAATGCCTAAGTTGCCAGGTGAGTTTCAAGAGCTCTTTGAGAAAGAATTGGGATTATCTGAATATGACGCCTCAGAAATAACATCCAACAGTAATGTTACGAAATATTTTCTTTCGCTTGTAGATTCTGGAGTTAACCCTAAGCTTTCTGCTAACTGGATATTGGGGAGTTTGTTTTCACGCTTGAACGAGGAAGATATTAACATTTCCCATTCACCCATTGATGCAAAGAGATTGGCTGAATTAATTAAACGTATTGAGGATTCAACTATATCCAATAATGCCGCTAAGAAAGTGTTTGATTTTGTATGGGACAAATCAGATATAACTATTGATAAGGCCATTGAAGATTTAGGTTTAAAACAAATTTCGGACAGCGGTGAAATTGATCAATTAATTGATGAAGTATTAAAAAATAATCAGGCTATGATTGAAGAATATCGATCTGGCAAAGAGAAAGCATTTAATGCGTTAGTGGGGCAGATTATGAAAGTCTCCAAGGGTAAGGCTAATCCATCTCAGGTTAATGAAATTTTAAAGAAAAAAATAACTAAATAACTCCAAACATTTTTTGAAATTCTTGGATTTTAACTAGCTCGTCCTTGTATAGATTTGACTGATCAAGGTAAGAGACAATGTCAATTAAACTGATGATGGAATGAACAGGCAACTTTAGATTTCTTGAGGCCTCCTCCGTTGCTGTTAACCCATGAGATCCTTTTTCTTGTCTGTCTATGGCAACAAATACCCCAACAGGGATGCCGCCGTTGGCTTTAATTAATTGGTTGGACTCATTAATTGATGTGCCAGCAGAAATAACATCATCAATAATTAGAACATTGCCATTGATAGGGGCGCCAATGATAATCCCCCCTTCGCCGTGATCCTTCTCTTCTTTTCTGTTGAAGCAATACGGAATATTTAGCCCCTGTTCTGCCAATGCAATTGCAATTGTGCTGACCAGAGGAATGCCTTTATAAGCAGGCCCATACAACATATCAAAATTTATATTTTTTTCGATAATTATGTTCGCATAGAATTGCCCAAGTAATTTTAAGCTGTCACCATCATCAAAAGCCCCCAGATTGAAAAAATAAGGACTTTTCCTCCCTGCCTTGGTCAGGAAGTCACCAAATTTTAAAACATTTTTTCTAATTGCTAATTCAATGAATGATGTTTTGTTTAATGTCATATAATTTAATACCTCATGAAGATTATAACCTTAAATTTAAATGGAATTCGATCAGCTGCTAGAAAAGGACTTTATCCTTGGCTAGAGTCTCAGAATGCAGATTTTGTTTGTCTTCAAGAATTAAAAGCTCATGCGAAAGATCTGGCTGATGACATAAGGGCACCGAAGAATTATTTGGGCTATTTTAGTTATGCAATCAAAAAAGGATACAGCGGAGTAGGAATATATAGTCGCCTGAAGCCAAATAAAGTAACTACCATTTTAGATATCCCAGAGATTGATGATGAGGGGCGCTATATTGAGCTTGAATTTGATTCATTGATTATTATTTCTGTATACCTTCCGTCGGGATCAAGTGGTGATGAGCGCCAGGCATTCAAATACAAGGTCCTGGAAAAAATTATTAAAATTTTTGAATTAAAAATTAAACAAGGAAAAAATATTATAGTTTGTGGCGACTTTAATATTGCGCATCATGAGATTGACTTAAAAAATTATAAGGGTAATCGAAAAAATTCTGGATTTCTTCCAGCTGAAAGGGCCTGGCTGACTAATTTATTTGATAATGTTGGCTACAACGATGTGTATCGTAACTTATACCCTGAGCATTCTGATGAGGCATATACTTGGTGGAGTAACCGTGGTCAAGCATGGCTAAAAAATGTAGGGTGGCGAATTGATTACCAGATAGCAAATAGCTCCTTTGCTGCTAAGGCATTAACTGGAGATATTTATAAAGAGACTCGATTTAGCGATCACGCACCTTTAATAATTAATTACTCAGATTAGGATTTATTCCAAGGGGCAATTTTGATAAGAAGGAGCATTCCTGGTATTGCAATAAAAAAACAAAATATAAAAAAGTTATGCCAACCAAATAAATCAACCAAGTAACCGGTTGAAGCATTGGTAAAAGTTCTCGGTACTGATGCAAGGCTCGTAAATAGTGCAAATTGGGTCGCAGTAAATTTAGGGTTCGTAGTTTTTGCGATATAAGCAATAAATGCAGTAGTCCCAAGTCCGGCAGCAAAAAACTCCAATCCGACCGTAATCCCTAATATTAAAGGGTTGTTTCCGGATATTGCAAGCCAAGCAAAGCTTAATGTAGCAAACATTTGCATAAATCCAAAAATCCATAGAGCACGATTAATCCCAAGTTTAATCATCCAAATACCACCTAAAATACCGCCAATTATGCTTGCCCATAACCCTGAGTTTTTTGCAATGATACCAATCTCGGTCATTGTAAAACCAAGGTCCATATAGAATGGGGTAGCAAGCGCGGTTGCCATGCTATCACCCACTTTGTATAGAAAAATAAATAGTAAGATCAACAATGCCTCTTTTATTCCCTTGCGATTAATAAATTCCCTGAATGGCTCAATCACTGCCTCCTTGAGTGTTTTAGGTTGTATTGTTTTTAATAAAGGTTCTTTTATTAAGATTGTTAGTATGATTCCTGGCATCATAAATAAGCCTGTAATAAAAAATACAAGATCCCATGAAAAGACATCAGCCAATATAAGGGAAAGAGAGCCGGGAATTAAGCTTGAAATTTTATATGCATTAACATGGATGGCATTGCCAAGACCCAGCTCATTGTCTAGGAGCAACTCTCTACGATACGCATCAATTACTACATCTTGGCTAGCACTAAAAAAAGCAATGGCTATTGATATTATGGCGACTGTTACTATCTGAGATTTTGGATCTATGAAGCCAGCGATGCTAATTGAAGATAAAAGTAATACCTGGAAAATAATTAACCACCCTCTTCTTCGTCCCATTGGAAATGAAAATCGATCGAATAGTGG
>JABMNG010000181.1 GCA_013205275.1 Methylophilales bacterium
ATTTAAACTTATATCTCTGCCTTTCAACCTCCTGTATGAGTTCGACCTTAAGATCTGATCTAGTCGCTGTACCCATTAATTTAAAAAGCGTATCAAATAAATCATTTTCTTTATATTTCCTCTTACTTGAAAGCTGTGATTCAGACCGCAAGAAAATTTCCTCAAGCCGCATGAACTTTCTAGTTCTTTCATTTAATGGGAATTCATAATGAATCATTATATTTCCACGCCTAATTTTTTTAAAAGATTTTCATGATAATACAGTATGTTTTTTTCTAATATGTCTTTACTGGCTTCATTATTGATAATATTTTCAGCCTTATTTAATTTGTCCTGTCTTTTCATTTGGGAATTAATAATTTTCATGGCTAGTTTTTTTTCAATAAGATCCCTATTAATTACTCTTTTTAATTGTAATTCTTCTGAGCAATCAATCAGAAGGTTTTCATTGATAATTACCTGATATGTATTGGTCTCAAAAAGAAGCGGGATAACAATAACAATATAAGCAGCACCATCATTTTCTTTAATTGCAGCAAGGCATTCTTGATAAATTAATGGGTGCAGTATGCTTTCTATTCTATTTTTACATTTTGGCATTAAAAAAATATCTGCGCGCAACTTCCTTCTGTCGATATCACCTGAGTCATTTAGATAGTGCTGGCCAAAGTATTTTACAATTTCATTGTAGCCCTTGGAGCCTTTTTTCGTCAGGTTTTTGGCTATCTCATCCAAATCAATTACTGGGACGCCAAGGTGAGTAAACGCTCCTGAGGCCATTGTCTTTCCTGAGCCAATACCACCAGTTAAACCAATAATATACATTTACTGCCTTGAAAATTCATAATTAAATATCATATTAATCTTTATGTTTATATGATAACGTAAAGGTAATTATGAATGAAAAGAAAATAGAAAACTCGGCTTTAAATTTAAATTCAGATTACATATCATTGATCGACACAGTTGTTTGTAAAGTTGAGGTTGATTTGGCTGGTTGGCTTCAAGATCTTTCTTCAGGAAATGGCTGGAAAGTTTTGTCTGAACATGAAAATGAAAATTACACTAGCTTCTTTTTAAGTCAGGATAACCAGCAGGCTGAGGTCACTCTTTACCATTCCGGCTATGCCCAGGTAGACATTGATGACCAACTTGTATTTCATGGCGATATTCTTGAAAAAAATTGCAAAAAAGCCAAACTAAATTATTACCGACTGGATAGTGGCGACAAAATTTTATTAAATTAATTTTCTCTCTGAATAGAATACTCTGCCAACTCCTTAATTAAAGTCTTATAAGACGAGTCATGGAAATTATCAATAAGTGAATTAATCTCATTTAGATAGCTTAGTGACTTGCTCTGAACATCATTTATTGCATTTGTCTCATCAATAATTTGGATGACATCAGATAAATTTTCAATACCACCCTTTTCAATGGCAGTTTTGATGATTATTTTTTGAGACTTAGTTCCTTTTTTTATGGCGTATATTAATGGCAGCGTTATCTTTCCTTCGCTTAAGTCAGCCCCTAGGTTCTTACCAATATTAAGCTCATTCCCTGAGTAATCAAGAATGTCATCGGTGAGCTGAAATATCACACCAAATCTGTTACCAATTTTCGCACATTCGTTAATTTTTCTTGTTTTATTATTATTAAGTGTTGCGGCCAACGATCCACATGCCTCAAAAAGTTTAGCCGTTTTATATTCAATAACCTGTAGGTAGTCTTGTTCATTAATTTTTGAGTTATGAATATTTAGCAACTGAAGAATCTCACCTTCAGATATAGTATTTGTAGCATTAGAAAGAATCTTCATGACATGTAAATTATTGATTTCACTCATCATTTGAAAAGATCTGGAATAAATGAAGTCACCAACTAGAACGCTAGCTGAATTACCGTAAGCCATATTTGCAGAAATAACATTTCTTCTTTTTACAGACTGATCAACGACATCATCATGCAATAGCGTTGCTGTATGAATAAGCTCCAGAATTGCAGCAATTTTATAGTTATTTTGACAAATTTTTCCAGACAAACCTGAAAGGAGAAGATGTAGAATGGGCCTCATCCTTTTCCCGCCACTCTGAAGGATATGGGCTGATATTTGATTGACCATAGAAATATCTGAATGCAGTGAATCTTTTATAATCAGATTGACAGAATCGAGGTGGCCTCTTAGGGGAGAGATTATTTGGCTAAATGACAAGTTTTTTTTTAATGTATTTGGTTCATTATTTTATCATATAACAATTTTTGTTATCTATTATGTATTTGAAATTGATGATCAGGTAGTGCGTTAGTAATTAATTGATAAATTGTATTTTTTTAAGTATAATCGCGAGTCTTATTTGTATATATTTTTTAAAAGGTGTTGAAATGTACGCGGTTATTAAAACAGGTGGCAAGCAATATAAAGTTTCTGAAGGTGATACTCTTAAAGTAGAAAAGCTTGCAACTGAAATTGGCAAGACATTTAGTTTATGTTCAATCCTTACTTTAGTGGATGGTGAAAAGGTAACTATTGGAACCCCATTGGTCGATGGCGCTAGCGTTGATGCAACCGTAGTTTCTCATGGACGAGGTGATAAAGTTAAAATTTTTAAAATGCACCGTAGAAAACACTATAGAAAATCTCAGGGACATCGACAAAGCTATACAGAAATAAAGATTGATAAAATAGCGGCAAAATAATTTATTAAAAGGTTATATTCATGGCACATAAAAAAGCAGGCGGTAGTTCCAGAAATGGAAGAGATTCACACTCAAAAAGATTGGGCTTAAAAGCTTTTGGAGATCAATTTGTTAAGGCTGGTAGTATTATTTTAAGGCAGCGTGGGACTCAAATGCATCCGGGTATTAACGTTGGTATCGGGAAGGACCATACATTGTTTGCCAAAGCAGACGGTAAGGTTAACTTTACAACAAAAGGCGCACTTAAGAGAAAATTAGTTAATATCTTAACCGCATAGTTTGTTTTAATGGATAGACAAAGCCCTATCATTTGATAGGGCTTTTTTGTTTGGTGAAAAATATGAAATTTATTGATGAAGCTACTATTAGAGTTTTTGCTGGTGATGGAGGGAATGGCATTGCTTCATTTCGTAGGGAAAAGTATGAGCCCATGGGTGGACCCAATGGGGGGGATGGCGGGAAGGGTGGTTCCATTTATTTTGAGGCAGACGAGAATGTTAATACATTAATTGACTATAGATTTGTCAAAAATTACAGAGCGAAAAGAGGAGAAAATGGCGGTAGCTCTGAATGCTATGGTGCCAGAGGAGATGAATTAGTTCTTAAAGTCCCAGTGGGAACAGTAATTACCGAAAAACAATCTGAGCGCGTGCTGGCAGATTTTGAAGTAAGCGGTGAGAAACTATTAGTTGCTCAAGGTGGAAAAGGTGGGCTTGGAAATGTACATTTTAAATCGAGCACTAATAGAGCGCCAAGGCAATGCACTCAAGGTGAGCCTGGGGAGGAGTTTGAGCTATATTTAGAGCTTAAAGTTCTTGCCGATGTAGGCTTGTTAGGTATGCCAAATGCAGGAAAATCCTCATTTATAAGATCAGTATCTGCGGCAAAGCCAAAAGTGGCGGATTACCCCTTTACGACCCTTGAGCCAAACCTTGGTGTTGTAAGGGTAGACCATCAGAAAAGCTTTGTAATTGCAGATATACCAGGACTTATTGAGGGTGCAGCTGAGGGGCATGGGTTAGGCCATCAGTTCCTGAGGCATTTAGACAGAACAAAACTACTACTGCATATACTAGATATAGCGCCTTTTGATGAGTCAGTTAACCCGGTGGATGAAGCAATCGCCATTATGGGAGAACTAAAAAAATATAGCGAAGAATTATTTAATAAGTCAAGGTGGTTAATCCTAAACAAGATGGACTTAGTAAGTGATATTGAGAAAATTAAAGAGGAAATTATTAAAAGTCTCGAGTGGGACGGTAAGGTATTTTGTATATCAGCGATTAATGGACAGGGATGTAAAGAGCTCACATATGCGATAATGCGTCACATTGATAATAGTAAAAAAAATGAATAATCAAAAAATATTACTGCAGTCAAAGAGAATAGTTATTAAGCTTGGATCCAGTATCATAACAAATGATGGTAACGGGATTGATGAGATCTGCCTGTCACATTTGGTAGATCAAATATCAAAATTAGCCAATCAAGGCAAGGAAATTATTGTTGTTTCAAGCGGAGCAATTGCCGCAGGCCTAAAAAAACTTGGAATCGTTAAAAGGCCAAGGGAGTTGAGTGAGCTTCAAGCTGCTGCTGCTGTTGGTCAAATGGACTTATTGCATATATATGAAAAATTATTCTCTAAGTGTAATTTAATACCTGCCCAAGTGTTATTAACACATGAGGATTTAAGCGATCGAAAAAGATACCTTAATGCACGATCCACTCTTAATAATTTAATTGTAAAAAAAGTAATCCCAATTATTAATGAAAATGACACTGTGGCGAGCGATGAAATCAGATTTGGTGATAATGATACTCTTGGTGCAATGGTTGCAAATCTTTTAGAGGCTGATTTATTAGTAATACTGACCGACCAAGATGGGTTATTTTCTGACGATCCAAGAAAAAATCATAGTGCTTATCTAGTTGAGCACGCATATATAGATGATGATAGATTGGATTTATTAGCGAGAGATACCACGTCGTCAATTGGTACCGGCGGAATGACTACCAAAATTCAGGCGGCTCGAAAAGCTGCCTTAAGTGGAGCCCATACAATAATAGCGTCGGGAAGAAGGGAGAATATTCTAACCGATGTGAGTGAAAATAATTTTTATGGTACATTTCTTGAATGTCGAGAGCCAAAGCAATTAGCTAGAAAGAAGTGGCTCGCTGATGTTTTGCGACCTAAAGGGAAAATTTTTATTGATACCGGCGCAACTAATGCGCTCATCAATGAAGGAAAGAGTTTGCTGTCGGTTGGAGTAATAAAAGTTGAAGGCAATTTTGACCGAGGTGAGGCAGTTAAATGTTTTGATGTTGAAGGTAAGGAAATTGCCCAAGGTCTTATTAATTACAGCTCTGATGAGCTAGATAAGATTAAGGGTATTTCAACTGATAAAATTGAATCTATTTTGGGTTATGTTAATGAGTTAAGCTTAATCCATCGAAATAACTTAGTTATTATGAAGTCTAAAGGAAAGTAAAATGGACAAGAAGAAGCCGCTGGTTGCAATAATAATGGGATCGAACAGTGATTGGCCCATAATGAAGCATGCCGCAGATATACTAGATGAGTTTGAGGTCGAATATGAAGCCAAGGTTGTATCAGCACATCGCACGCCAGACCTTATGTTTGAATTTGCTGAGTCAGCTGAAAAGGCTGGCTTCAAAATCATTATTGCAGGCGCAGGTGGGGCAGCCCACCTTCCTGGGATGGTAGCCTCTAAAACAATAATTCCAGTATTAGGAGTGCCAATCCCAACGAAGCATCTTGAGGGTCAGGACTCATTGTTGTCTATAGTACAAATGCCAAAAGGAGTGCCAGTTGCAACTTTCGCAATTGGAGAAGCGGGCGCATATAATGCTGGTTTATTTGCCGCTTCAGTGATGGCTGAAAATGATTCAAAGCTTAAGGATAAGCTAAATGAATTTAGAAAGCAGCAGGTCGCCAACGTCATGAACATGAAGCTGGATGCAGATTAATTGTTAGGAACTATAAAAGCTCCCTCAATGTTAGGAATGCTAGGTGGCGGCCAATTAGGCCGTTTTTTTGTGATTGCAGCTCAAAATATAGGGTATCAAGTAACGGTCCTAGATCCAGATAAAAACAGCCCAGCCGGAGCGATTGCCGATGTTCATATATGTGCTGGCTATGAAGATATTTTAGCCTTAACAAAAATGAAAGAAACTTGCTTAGCAGTCACTACTGAGTTTGAAAATATTCCTGCCGCCACACTTGAATTCCTTGAAGAGGGTTTAATCGTTAGACCTTCATCAAAAGCGGTATCCGTTGTGCAGAATCGAATCCATGAAAAAATATTTCTTAGGGACAATAATTTTCCAGTAGGGGAGTTTGTAATTATTACAGATGTGGCATCTTTGGGTTTGGTTAAAAATGATATTTACCCTGCAATACTAAAAATTGCACAATTTGGCTATGATGGTAAAGGCCAGATCCATGTTAATAATTACAAAGAGCTTGAAGCAGCTTATAAGAAATTTTCTTATAAGCCTTGCATTCTTGAAAGAAAACTATCGTTAGATGCTGAAATATCTGTAGTGTTAGCTCGCGGACATGATGGCGAAAAGATTAATTTCCCTGTAGTGGAGAACCATCATGTATCAGGCATTTTAGATATCTCAATTGTTCCTGCTAGGGTGAGTAATGCTCTTTGTACTGAGGCAGTTCATTATGCCGAGAAAGTAGCTTCCCAGTTAAATTATATTGGGGTTATTGCTGTTGAATTTTTTATTTCTAATGGAAAAATTTATGTTAATGAGGTGGCGCCTCGCCCACATAATTCTGGACACTACACTATGGATGCCTGCGATTTTAATCAGTTCGATGAACAGGTTTTTTCCTTAACAGGCACTCCTCTTAAAAATCCAAAACTAATAAAAAATGCAGTGATGGTAAATTTATTGGGCGATATTTGGTTTAAAAATGAAACATTAAGCCCACCAAACCTAGATTTATTTGATGGATCTACCACTGAAGTGCTACATATTTATGGGAAAAGCGAAGCAAGGGCCGGGAGAAAAATGGGGCATTTTACAGTTACGGGTGATAACGTAACAAATTTAGAGCTCAGAGCAAAAGAGATTAAAGACCTGCTCTCAAAAAATTGAAAGCAGGATGCAGTAATTAAATTAAAGCGCTTTTATTGCTGAATTAAGTCTAGATTTATGACGGGCAGCTTTATTCTTATGAATAATTTTCTTATCTGCAATACGGTCAATCACAGGGATATTCTTATCGTATTGCTCTTTTGCAACTTTTTTATCTCCGGATTGAATTGCCTTAACAATTTTTTTTAATGCCGTTCTGAACATTGTTCGAAGACTAGCGTTGTGAGCCCTTTCGGTGTCGTTTTGTCTTGCGCGCTTTCTGGTTTGAGCTGTATTTGCCATAAAATAAATCCTTGTATATACATATTTGAAATAACCTCGTATTCTATATATTTTCCCTCATAGATACAAGTATTCAACCATTTTTTCACCTCTTCATTTTTATTGAGATATGCTCGAATGATGAACATGATAGAATTTTAATGACTTTTTTAATTGCATTCTAATGAATATATTTAAAACATTGGCCAATGTAGGTGGCATGACAACTATCTCGAGAGTTCTTGGATTTTTGAGAGACAGTATTATTGCATCAATTTTTGGCGCCGGGATGTCTACAGATGCTTTTTTTGTGGCCTTTAAAATTCCTAATTTGTTAAGAAGAATTTCTGCTGAAGGTGCTTTTACTCAGGCCTTCATACCCGTTCTTTCAGAATATAAGTCTAAAAAATCGAAAAAAGATGTTGATTTATTAATTAATAAAGTTGCAACTCTATTAGGGATTATATTAGTTATTGTTACATTAATTGGTGTCTTTGGTGCTCCTTGGCTTATTTATCTCAGCGCCCCAGGGTTTATTCAGGATCCTGATAAATTCGACCTTACCGTAACATTATTAAGAATCACATTTCCTTATATTTTTTTTATTTCTTTGGTTTCTATGGCAGGAGGAATTTTAAATACTTACGGAAAGTATAGTATCCCTGCTTTTACACCTGTTTTGCTCAATGTATCGTTTATCGTAGCCGCATTATTTTTTTCTAATACTTTTTCTGAGCCAGTTATTGTTTTGGCTTGGGCTGTTTTTATTGGTGGTGTGTTGCAACTAGTATTTCAACTGCCTTTTTTATATCAAATAGACTGCATTCCTAAAATTGACTTTGATTTCAAGGAGCCAGGACTGCGGAGAATGATGAGATTGATGATCCCAGCAATTATTGGTGTTTCAGCCACTCAAATTTCTCTACTAATAAATACAATCTTCGCATCATTTTTATCAACAGGCAGCGTTTCATGGCTGTATTATGCCGACCGCCTGATGGAATTCCCTGCTGGAGTATTAGGTGTTGCATTAAGTACCGTGTTATTACCTACTCTCTCAAAAAGCTTCTCTGAGAACAACCATTCAAGTTACTCTCGTTTGGTTAATTGGGGACTAAAGTTGGCAATTTTATTAGGGGCTCCGGCAGCTATTGCATTAGGCCTATTAGCAATACCAATCATAACGACACTATTTTTCTATGGAGCATTTAGTCAGCACGATGTTTTAATGACGCAATATGCTGTGATTGCTTATAGTATTGGATTAATTGGTTTAATTTTAGTCAAGGTGCTTGCGCCCGCTTTCTATGCACAACAAAATATTAGAACCCCTGTTCGAATTGCAATTTTTACGTTATTTTGCACGCAATTTATGAATTTGATATTTATTGGGTATTTTAAGCACGCAGGATTAGCCCTTTCGATAGGTTTGGGCGCATGTATCAATGCAGGACTTTTATTCTATTTCTTAAAAAAGGGCGGCAACTTTAAATTAGACGTTGGCTGGTTATCTTTCTTGGTGAGGGTAATTGTTGCCATAATTGTTATGGCGCTATTCCTTTTTTATGCGCGTGGCACAATGGACGAATGGGTAGCATTTAATCTTGGTAGCAAGGCCATAAGATTATTATTCTTGGTTACTGTTGGCTCAATATTATATTTTACCGCTTTGCTCCTCTTAGGTATCAATCTTAAAGAGTTCGTAAATAAAAAGATTCTATAGGTCATGAAAATATTCAGACATTTACCGGAAGCAAGGACTGCGGCTGCAGTAACAATAGGAAATTATGATGGTCTTCATTTAGGGCATCAGAGGATACTAGAATTATTAATATCCGAATCAAAACTCAGAAATATTGAAGCGGCGGTGCTAACCTTTGAGCCACATCCGAAAGAATTTTTCTCCCCAGCTACTGCTCCATCTAGAATTATTAGTCTTAGAGAGAAATTAGAGTTTTTTGAGGAACTTAAAATCGACAGAGTTTATATTATTAAATTTAATAAAAATTTTTCTGATATTACATCCGAAGGATTTATTAAGTTATTAAAAGTAATAAAAACTGAATTAGTTGTTGTGGGTCAGGATTTTAAATTCGGCAACAGACGAGAGGGTACGATAAATGATATTTCTAGAAATAAAATTGACGTTATCGGAATCAAGGAAATTAAATTAGGAAAAGAAAGAATTTCTAGTACAACCATAAGAGATGCTCTTTCTGAAGGAGACCTTATTAAGGCACATGCCTATATGGGAAGGTCTTACTGTATCTCAGGAAAAGTTATTCATGGCGAAAAGCTAGGAAGGGAAATAGGCTATCCAACGGCTAATATTCATATGCTTCATAACCGACCGCCATTAAAGGGCGTCTTTGCTGTAAAATTAGGCGATAATTATGGAGTTGCGAATTTAGGCACTAGGCCGACAATAGCTGGAATTTCAAAGCTTCATTTAGAGGTTCACTTATTTAATTTTACAAATGATATATATGGGCAGCATGTTCGCGTAACATTTTTAAAAAAAATAAGAGATGAGATCAAATTTAAGAGTATTAATGATCTTAAAAAACAGATTCAAATCGACGTTGAGAATGCAAAGACATATATAAAAAATTATGACAGACGAAAATAAATATAAATTAAATCTTCCAGATACGAAATTTCCAATGAGAGGCGATCTTGCTAAAAGAGAGCCTCAGTGGATAGAGCAATGGAATAAGCGAAAGCTATATCGGGAGGTTTCTAATTCCAGAAAAGGAATGAAGAAGTTCATTTTGCATGATGGCCCACCGTATGCGAACGGAGATATTCATATTGGGCATGCTGTCAATAAAATTCTAAAGGACTTTATTGTTAAATCAAAAATTCTTTCTGGATATGATGCTCCGTTTATTCCGGGATGGGATTGTCACGGCCTGCCAATTGAATTAGTTGTTGAAAAAAATCATGGAAAAAATATTAGCCCAACTAAGTTTAGAGAGTTATGTCGCTCTTATGCCTTAGAGCAAGTTGAGAAGCAAAAGAAGGACTTCCAGCGTCTTGGTGTATTGGGAGATTGGGACAATCCTTATTTAACGCTTGATTATAAAACTGAAGCAGACATTGTCCGCTCTCTTGGAAAGATATATAGAAATGGATTTTTATATCAAGGCAGTAAGCCAGTTCATTGGTGCACAGATTGTGGTTCAGCGTTAGCAGAAGCAGAGGTTGAGTATGAAGATAAAATATCTCCTGCAATTGATGTTGGTTTCATCGGGAACGAGCATGAAAAGTTAGAAACAATTTTTTCCATTAAATCCACAAAAGAAATATTAGCAGTTATCTGGACAACAACACCTTGGACGCTCCCTGCAAATGAAGCTATATCAGTTAATCCTGATCTTAATTATGGCCTTTATGAGGAAGATAATAAGCTTCTCATTTTGTCGTCAGAATTGGCTGAACAGAGATTATTAAAGTATAAATATACGGCTAAATTAATTGGAACATGCAAAGGAAGCTCGCTCGAAGGCATTTTATTTACACATCCATTCCTTGAAAAGTCTGTCCCCATTATTTGTGGCGATCATGTGACCACTGAAACAGGCACTGGGCTTGTGCATACTGCCCCTGCGCATGGAATTGACGATTATATCGTAGGAGGTAAATACGGTTTACCTGTTGATAATCCGGTCGATGAGGAAGGAAAGTTTAAGAAGAATGTTTTATTGCTTTCAGGCTTGACAGTTTGGGAAGCCAATCCAGTGGTGATAGATATATTAGGTAAAAATAATGCGTTGATTTTTAGTGAGAAGTATCAGCACAGCTATCCACATTGTTGGAGACATAAGGCACCTATTATTTTCAGGGCAACTCATCAATGGTTTATTGGAATGAATCATAAAGGTAAAGACAATAAATCATTGCGAGACTTTGCTTACAAAGCAGTTCTCGAAACAAAATTTTTCCCTGATTGGGGTAAAAATAGACTCGAATCTATGATTAAAAATAGACCAGATTGGTGCGTTTCAAGACAAAGAAACTGGGGCGTCCCTATTCCAATTTTTCTTAATAAAGAGACTAATCTTCCACATCCAAAAACAGAACAATTTTTTGATATTGTCGCAAAATTGATAGAAAAAAATGGTATTGATGCATGGTTTAATTTAGATCCGTCATCTCTGCTTGGTTATGAGACTGATGACTATATAAAAATTAACGACACATTGGATGTCTGGTTTGATTCTGGAACCACACATCAATCAGTGCTGCTAGAAAGAGAGGAGCTATCTAATCCCGCGGACCTTTACTTGGAGGGCTCTGATCAGCATCGGGGTTGGTTTCAATCAAGCTTATTAACCAGTTGTGCTATTAATGGAAAGGCACCGTACCGCTCATTATTGACGCATGGATTTGTTGTTGATGGGCAGGGCTATAAGATGAGTAAATCCAAAGGAAATGTCATAGCCCCTCAGAAGATTATGGATCAATATGGGGCTGATGTATTAAGGTTATGGGTAGCATCCACGGATTACTCAGGCGAATTAAATATCTCAGACGAAATTATAAAGCGCGTTTCAGAAAGCTATCGAAGGATAAGAAATACCTTAAGATTTTTATGTGCAAATTTGGAGGATTTTGATCATAAAACTATGTCTCTTGAGGTTTCTGAATTATTATCGGTCGATAAATACAGCTTATTTATTTTAGATAACCTCCAGCAATCTATTCTTAAGGATTATGAGAGCTTTGAATTTTATCTGGCCATCCAAAAGTTTTTATCTTTTTGTTCCGAGGATATGGGAGGCTTTTATCTTGATGTCCTAAAAGATCGACTATACACTCTCAGTGAAAACTCAAAGGAAAGGCGATCAGCTCAGGTTGCTCTATATCACATTACGCAATCACTGATTCGCATCATGTCACCCATTTTAAGCTTCACAGCGCAAGAGGCGTGGGAAGTTGTAAACAAAGATCATAGCAATACTGTTTTCTCAGACAGTTGGTATGATATTCCTCCACATGGGTTATCAGACTCTGAAATAGAAGCATGGCAAACAGCGATGGATACCAGGGTTTTGGCTAATAAAAAAATCGAGGAGGTTAGGGAGCAAGGTAATGTAGGCTCTTCACTTCAGGCCACACTTGAAATTAAGGCAAATTCCATTATTTATAAGCATCTTTCTAGTTTTAATGAAGAGTTGAAATATATTTTTATTACATCTGATATTAAATTAATAGCAGGGGAGGGTGATACTGAAATTTCTGTTATACCTTCACCGCATCTAAAATGTGATCGTTGTTGGCATTACGCTGAGTCTGTTGGCTCGATTAATGACCATCCATCAATTTGCACGAGATGCTTCACAAATTTATTTGGGCAAGGTGAATTAAGGATTCATGCGTAAATTAATTGGTATGAGTCTGTTGATAATGATTTTGGATCAAATTACTAAATTATTAGTGCTAAAATTTATTGCGCTTAATGGCTACATTTCGATCTTTTCATTCCTTAAGCTTGTTCATTTTCAGAATTCTGGTGCTGCATTTAGTTTTCTTCATAATGCGGGAGGGTGGCAAAGATATTTTTTAATTGCAATCTCATCAATCGCTGTGACATGGATTCCATTTTACTATGTAAGAAATAAAAATAAACCCATATTGCTCGCTGGTTTATTATTTATACTTGGTGGGGCATTAGGTAATCTCGTTGACCGCATTAGGCTGGGTTATGTTATTGATTTCATTTATCTTCATATTGATGAATGGTATTGGCCGGCATTTAATATAGCAGACAGCAGCATATGTATTGGCGCAGGATTATTACTTTACGATGCCTATAAGAGAAGGCTTGATGACTGACACCATTAAAACAATTCAAGAAAAAATTAAGCAGGCAACAAAAGAACAGAAAAAATTAGAGCAAAGCCCTGACATAATTGAAATACATGAGGATGATCGACCAGGATTTTGGGAAGTTAGAGGCTACCATAATGATGCAGACCCATGGAGAGGAGGGAGATATTCTGTTAATTACTGATAATAGTCCTTCCATTCTACAAAGATTTGATGAGATCCAAAAAAAGACTAGAGGTAGAGATTTGTATGATATGACCCCAGAGATTAATCTCTGGATAGAATCTCAAAGACTCTTAAATGGATTACTAACCCTTCAAATCTTACATACGTCAGCCAGTTTATTAATCAACGAAAACTATGACCCTGACGTCCTAGTTGATCTAAAAAGTTTTTTTGATAGGCTGGTGCCTGACGGAGATAAATTATTTACTCATACCACTGAGGGAGTAGATGACATGCCCGCTCACATTAGAACTGCATTAACACA
>JABMNG010000182.1 GCA_013205275.1 Methylophilales bacterium
AAGAATTAAAGAGCGTCTTAAAGTGCGTCCAAGCGACAGTGAATTTGAAATTATTCCTGAGGTGGCTGCACCAATCGCTCATGAAACACCAGTGATTGAATCAGCTCCAGCAGTTGATGAAACACCAGTAAATGTGGCAGAAGAAAAGCCAGCTGAATAAATCTTTAAATATTTAAAAAAACCTCGCTAGTCGAGGTTTTTTTTATTGTGCTAAGCTTACTTTGATGAAGCCAAAGAAAAATAATATTAATCCAGAACAAGGCATAGTTATTGATGAGTTTATTGACTATTTATGGCTTGAAGATGGGCTATCAAAGAATACTCTAGATAGCTATCGTTTCGACCTTACCTTATTTTCGAGCTGGCTTTCAAAAGATGTAAATATAGATTTAATTCATGTTTCGCAATCAGAGATTCAGCAATATTTAGCTCATAAATTCCCAACATCTCAAGCTAGAAGCATTTCAAGATTATTAGCCACCCTAAGAAGATTTTATCGTTACTTACTTAGAGAAAAGAAGGTTAGCTACGACCCTACGTTGCAAATACAAACTCCAAAAACACCTAAATCACTGCCTAAAAGTTTAAGTGAGGAGGACGTAGAGAGCTTATTAAATGCCCCAACATTAAATTCTCCCACGGGATTAAGAGATAGAGCTATGCTGGAATTGTTATATGCTTGCGGCCTCAGGGTGTCCGAGTTGGTTGGTATTTTATTAACAGAAGTTATTGTGACCGATGGAATTATTCGGGTCACAGGCAAAGGAAGTAAGACAAGGCTTGTCCCTATGGGGGAAGAAGCTGTTGATTGGGTGCTGCAATACATTGCTAATGCTAGACAAGATATTCTTAAAAAAAAGACATCTAAATTTTTATTTATTACAGCAAGAGGAGGTGCAATGACTCGTCAAGCATTTTGGTATTTAATAAAAAAATATGCCTTAATTGCCAATATTAATAAACCTCTCTCGCCTCATGTTTTAAGGCATGCTTTCGCAACACATTTAATTAATCATGGCGCGGATCTTAGAGTAGTTCAAATGTTACTTGGCCATAGTGATATTTCGACAACACAAATTTATACTCATGTTGCTAGAGAGAGACTAAAAAAACTTCATCAGGAGCACCATCCTCGAGGGTGATTATCTTTCTAGAATAACACCAACAAAATCTGTGCTTTCTATGATTTTTGGCTTGGCTATTTTGAGTGTAATATTTTTAATATTAAATTTTTTCTTAATCTCATCAGCAATCTCTTCCGCCAAAGACTCAAGCAGTTTATAACGATGATGAGTCCCAATTGCTTGAATAATATTTTCAATCTCAGCATAGTCGATGGTCTCACTTAGATCATCTTTCTCAAAAATAGAGCCCTTAATCAGCTCAATATCAATGTCTAATCTTAGTGTTTGCTCAATGGAGCGCTCTTCATTTGTAACGCCAATTTTAGTTTTAAGACTTATTCCATGAAGAAAGATACAGTTTGACATGAATGATGGGGTATTTTCAAATATAATTACCCCATGATAAATCAAATTACATTTATTTTAATGGCTTATTTTGTAGGCTCATTATCTTTCGGGATAATTGTTAGTCATTTTTTCAAATTATCAGATCCTAGAACTATTGGTTCAGGGAATCCTGGGGCAACTAATGTAATGAGGGCGGGCAATAAACTTGCAGCGCTTTTAACCTTATTAGGCGATATGTTAAAAGCAACTCTTGTTATTGTTGTGGCGAATAAATTAGCTGTAGGTGAAATTGAACTAGGACTAATTTCAATTGCCGTTTTATTGGGCCATATTTTTCCAGCCTACCATGGGTTTAAAGGTGGAAAAGGGGTAGCAACAGCTCTTGGTATTTTTCTCGGAATTGATTGGGCATTAGCATTAGCAGTTTTATCAGTGTGGTTATTTATTTTCGTGATTTGGCGCTATTCATCATTGGCGGCAATAGTCGCTGCATTGTCTGCCCCTATTTTTACTTTATTTTTAGGATTTTCACATGAAATCTTGTGGTTAAATATTTCGATTGCTGTGCTTATTATCTATCGCCATAAAATAAACATAATAAATCTATTAAATGGTAAGGAGTCTGGATTTAGGCGGTAGGTTTAAGTTCAGACAGTCGCCATCTCGGGTTAACTGTAAACTTATAATCATTCTTGGCAGATAAATGATGACGAAGTGCGCCAGCTAAAGCTATCATCGCACCATTATCAGTACAGAACTCAAGCGCAGGAAAAAATACCTTAAAATTTTTGTCTTTTGACTGTTGAATTAATTTTTGCCTTAATTGTTTATTTGCCCCAACACCACCCGAGACTACGAGCTGATCTAGGTTTAAATTCTCCAGTGCTAGTAAAGATTTTTTGACCAAAACATCAGTAATCGCTTCTTGAAACTCAAAAGCAATATTTTCTTTAATTGTCTCGGTTAAAAATTCTTGTTTTTTGATGAGAGTAAGAACGGCCGTTTTTAGACCACTAAAGCTAAAATCATAGCCATGGCTATTTAATAATGGCCGAGGCAAATTAAAAAAGGCCTCTCCTTTTTCAGCTAAGGCTGATAAAGCTGCGCCCCCTGGATACCCTAAGCCTAAAAGTTGCGCAGTTTTATCAAATGCTTCTCCCGCAGCATCATCCAGTGTGTCCCCTATAATTTTATAGTCACCGATTGCTGTTACATGGATTAGCTGGCTATGACCACCAGACACAAGGAGGGCCAGGAATGGGAAAGATGGGCTTTCTTCTTCAAGCATTGGTGCTAACAAATGTCCTTCTAAGTGATGAATGGGGACAGAGGGAATATTTAATGAGCAAGCAATAGCTTCTGCAACACAGCTTCCAACTAGAAGTGCTCCTGAGAGCCCTGGGCCGGCGGTATAAGCAACGCTATCAATTGAATGGACTGTCAGGGATTGATCCTTAAGAAGCTTATCAATAAGAGGGATGATGTGACGTATATGATCTCTGGAAGCAAGCTCAGGTACTACCCCACCATATTCAGCATGAAGCTTAATTTGTGAGTGCAGCGTATGCCCTATTAATCCTTTTTCAGAATCATAAAGAGCAATGCCCGTTTCATCACAAGAAGTTTCTATTCCAAGGACTAACATTTATAATTTGGCTTTTTTGTTATATTAGGTTGAAAAAAAAGAATATTAGCATTAAAATGTACGACTTTTCCGAATAGACATAATAAGCTGTTCACTATAACTATAAAGAGATAATGAATGTCAACAATAAAAGTAAAAGAAAACGAACCATTTGACGTAGCACTAAGAAGATTTAAACGTCTGATTGAAAAAACAGGCCTATTAAATGATCTTAGAGCCCGAGAGTTTTATGAAAAACCAACTTGGGAACGTAAACGAAAAGCTGCTGCCGCTGTCAAAAGACAGTATCGTCGCTTAAGAAATCAAATGCTTCCACCTAAACTCTATTAATAGCAGTTTATGTCCTTAAAAGAGCAGATTAATGAGGACATGAAATCCGCAATGCGCAGCAAAGACAGTGCGCGCTTGGGAGCCATAAGGCTCCTTCAGTCAGCCTTAAAACAAAAAGAAGTCGACGAGAGGGTTGATCTTAATGATGATGATGTCTTAGTTATTATCGATAAGATGCTAAAACAAAGAAGAGACTCAATAGACGCCTTTAAAAAAGCAGAGCGAAATGATTTGGTTGAGAAAGAAGAGTTCGAAGTTTCAGTTCTTCAGGAATACATGCCTGAACCTTTGTCTGATAATGAAATTTCAAATATTATTGATCAAGCTATAAAGAATCTTGGCGCATTAACCATGAAAGATATGGGTGCTGTGATGAGTGCTGTAAAACCTGAGCTTTCAGGAAAAGCGAATATGGCGGATGTTTCACAAAAAATTAAATCAAAACTAACATAAATCTTTTATTGCTTAACTCAGGTCTTCGACCTTACTGATAATTAAGATATTATTTCATAATGATTCCTGAGTCTTTTATCCAAGAGCTTTTAAATAGAGTCGATGTCGTTGATATCATTGACAAGAAAATTCAATTAAAAAAAGCTGGGGCAAATTTTGTAGCATGCTGCCCATTTCATCAAGAAAAATCACCCTCTTTTACCGTTAGTCCTTCAAAGCAGTTTTATCATTGTTTCGGTTGTGGAGAGCACGGGTCGGCCATCAGTTTTTTAATTGAATACGATGGGTTATCTTTTGTTGAGGCGGTTAATGAATTAG
>JABMNG010000018.1 GCA_013205275.1 Methylophilales bacterium
AGAAACCAGCAGCTAAGAAACCAGCAGCTAAGAAACCAGCAGCTAAGAAACCAGCAGCTAAAAAGAAATAAATTTACAATGGTTTAAAAAAAACCAAGCACTTATAATGCTTGGTTTTTTTTTACAAAAAATGTCAAAAATTAAAAACAATATAAAAGATATCTATAACCGACTATTAAAACAGTCTGCTTGTAACCTAGATATTAAACTTTTGGTTGTTAGTAAGTCTCAAAGTGTAAAAAATATAGAAGAAGCATATGATGCTGGACAAAGACTATTCGGAGAAAATTACTTACAGGAAGCATTAGAAAAAATCCAACAAATAAATAAACCAAAAATTGAATGGCATTTCATAGGCCCTATACAAAGTAATAAATGCAAATTGATTGCGGAAAATTTTTCATGGGTTCAAAGTATTGATCGAATAAAGGTGGCTTCACGTATAAATGAGTATCGCGAATCAATGCCTCCAATAAATGTCTGTATTCAAATTAATATCAGTAATGAGCTATCAAAAAGTGGTGTTCAACCTCATAATCTAAAGGCCTTTATAAATGAAATGAAATCCTTTCGTAATCTGAAATTAAGAGGAATAATGTCAATACCATCCAACACTAATAATCCTGATAAATTATCAGAAGAATTTATGGAGCTTAGAAAGCTGTATGAAGAAATAAAATTTTCTGACCCCGATATTGACACGCTTTCAATGGGAATGTCGAACGACTATCTTATTGCTGTAAAATATGGGGCCACTCTAATTAGAGTTGGTAGCGGTATTTTTGGATCGAGAGAATTAATATGATGATAAATTTTATTGGCGGTGGAAATATAGCGCAAGCTATTATCAACGGTCTAATTAAAAATAATTACAGTAAGAACGATATTCATGTTCTAGAAATTAACCCAGTTCAGATATCAAAAATTGAATCTGAACTAGGAGTGTCTGTGAGTAATTCCATTGATATGAGTGATGATTCAATAATCATACTTGCAGTAAAGCCCAATCAAATTGAATTAGTCTGCAAAAATATACGGCTAAGAATTAAAGATCATCTAGTTATATCTGTAGCCGCGGGTGTAAAAACTGAAAAAATATGCCAATGGCTTGGTGGGTATAAAAATATTGTTAGAGCAATGCCAAATCTAAGTGCAAAAATTCAACAAGGAATAACTGCGCTATATGTGAATAAAGATATCTCCTCATCAAGGAAGGAAGAAGCCAACAACATACTTAAGTCTGTTGGTAAGGTTATATGGCTAGATGATGAAGATAAAATTGACGCAGTAACTGCATTATCAGGGAGTGGCCCCGCTTATGTATTTATGTTCATTGAAGCATTAATTGTAGCGGGTCAAAAAATTGGTCTTTCTTTAGAGGAAGCACAAATACTAAGTTACTCAACAATTTATGGGTCTGCATTATTGGCAGAAAATAATACGACCAGCCTTGATGATCTAATAAAAAATGTTACTTCTAAGGGAGGGACCACGGAGCAAGGAATTAAGGTTTTAAATGATAATGATTTTAAAAAAATTATTCAACTTGCAACTGAAGCCGCATATAACAGGGCTAAAGAAATAGGTAACAATTAATTCATTATGGGAAAAAATATTGTTGTTGGGCTTTCTGGTGGAGTAGATTCAGCTGTTACTGCTTGGCTACTTAAAAACCAAGGATTTAATGTCACAGCTCTTTTTATGAAAAACTGGGAGGATGACAATGACGATGAGTACTGCTCAAGTCGACAGGATCTCATTGACGCAGTGTCTGTTGCTGAAAAAATTGGTATTGATATCCAGGTTGTTAATTTCGCAAAAGAATACAAAGAAAAAGTATTTTCACTTTTTATTAATGGCCTAGAAAAAGGGATTACTCCAAATCCAGATATTTTATGCAATTCAGAAATAAAATTTAATGCATTTTTGGATCATGCGATAAAGTTAGGTGCAGATAAAATTGCAACAGGACATTACGCAAAAGTAAATGAAATTAACGGGCATTACCAACTACTTAAAGGCGATGACGGCACAAAGGACCAAAGTTATTTTTTATATAGACTCAATCAAAAACAGCTTTCTAAGTCATTATTTCCTTTAGGCAAGCTTTTAAAAAGTGAAGTGAGAGACATTGCAAAAGACAACAACCTACACAATCACAACAAAAAGGACTCAACCGGAATCTGCTTTATTGGGGAGCGACCATTTGCACAATTTCTTAGTAGGTATATTAAAAAAAATAAAGGTGATATCGTTGACTGCAATGATAAAGTGATCGGGGAACACGATGGTATAAATTTTTATACTATAGGCCAGCGACAAGGTTTGAAAATTGGCGGTATCAAGGAAGGTAATGGGCAGCCTTGGTTTGTGATTGATAAAAACTTCGAGAAAAATCAACTCATTATTGCACAGGGGCATCAAAATCCTATGTTATTAAAGGATGGTTTAAGTGCCATTGATATGCACTGGATTTCAAATGAAGCGCCCAAATTAAATTGGGTTTACTCCGCCAAAACAAGATATCGACAACCTGATGCTCCATGTGAAATTGATAGTATTGATAACCAATGCTGCAAGATAATATTTGGACAAAAACAATGGGCTGTTACCCCCGGGCAATCAGTAGTAGTCTACGAGAGTAACGTTTGCCTTGGTGGTGGATTTATTAAAAATTCAATTAATATTTAGCTAATATGACTTCAAACATAAAGCTTAATTTCTCCAAAAAAATTCTCCAAGATGCAATATTAATGAATATTGGCATTGCTTTAGATGAGGACCTGGGTGCAATTGATAAGACGGGGCAATTAATACCTAAACATAAAAAAGGCATTGCAATTATTAAGTCAAATCAAAGCGCCATCTTATGTGGCTCTCCCTGGGTTAACTCTTGCTTTAAAAAAATAAATAATAAAATAAAAATTAATTGGCTTGCTTTAGAAGGAGAATCGATTAAGAAGGGCCAGAAAATTTGCGAAATAGATGGGGCCTACATTGACCTATTGGCTGGGGAAAGAGTTGCCCTAAATTTCCTACAAACATTATCAGGCACTGCTACTGAAACTCATAAAATGGCTATTTTAATAAAAAATTATGATACGAAGCTTTTTGATACACGTAAAACTATTCCGGGTTTACGCATTGCCCAAAAATATGCCGTTAAAATTGGTGGTGGGGAGAATCAAAGGCTGGGATTATATGATCAGATCCTAATAAAAGAAAATCACATTAAATCATTTCTTAATATTTCAGATTTATTAGAAAAATCAAACCTTAGAAATAAATTGGATAAGGTTCAAGTGGAGGTCGAAAATGCATCACAACTCAAAATTGCATTGAGCTATGGCATTAGAAATATATTGTTGGATAATTTCAGTGTAAAGGCAATAATAAAATCAATTCAAATAAATAAAAATAGGGCTGTTTTGGAAGCTTCAGGAAACATTAATAATAAAAATATACTAAAGTATGCAAAAACTGGAGTCCAAAGAATTTCTGTTGGCTTAATTACAAAAAATATTAATTCAATTGATTTTTCGATGGATATTCAGCTTAAATAAGCTCCTTGGAATTGACCAAACAGGTGCAAACAAGGTATTCTAGTCGTTTATTAATATTTGGCCTTCATGAAACCTGAAATTATCACTGGTGCAGAAATAGTTATTCGTTCCCTTCATGAAGAGAGCGTTGAATTTGTATTTGGGTACCCTGGAGGAGCAGTGCTCAATATTTATGATGCCATTTTTAATCAATCAAAATTCAAACATGTTCTTGTTCGACATGAACAAGCTGCTGTCCATGCTGCTGATGCATTTTCCCGGGCAACAGGAAAGGTTGGGGTTGCGTTAGTTACCTCTGGGCCGGGGGCAACAAATGCAGTAACTGGTATTGCGACTGCCTACATGGACTCAATTCCAATGGTAATTATAAGCGGGCAGGTTCCCACTCACGCCATTGGGCAGGATGCTTTCCAGGAGTGCGATACTGTAGGGATTACTCGGCCATGTGTAAAACATAATTTTTTAGTTAAAGACATTAAAAACATTGCAGAGACAATCAAAAAAGCTTTTTATCTTGCTGCATCAGGAAGGCCAGGCCCAGTTCTTGTAGATATTCCAAAAGATATTACGGCCGAGTCCGCAGAGTTTATTTACCCAAAAACAGTTTCACTCCGATCATATAATCCTGTTACAAAAGGTCATAATGGACAGATAAAAAAGGCAGTAGAGCTTTTAGTTAAAGCCAATAGGCCCATGGTTTATTCGGGTGGTGGTGTTATCTTAGGGGATGCCTCTGAATCATTGACTTCATTTGTGAATAAATTAGGATTGCCCATAACAAGCACTCTGATGGGGCTTGGTGGCTTTCCGGCATCTGATAGTAAATTTCAAGGCATGTTGGGCATGCATGGTACCTATCAAGCAAACATGGCGATGCAGGACTGTGATGTATTGCTCGCTGTTGGCGCCAGATTTGATGATAGGGTAATCGGCAATCCCGAGCATTTTTTAGCAAAACCAAAAAAAATTATTCATATCGATATTGACCCCGCTTCAATTTCTAAGAGAGTGCAAATTGATGTCCCTATTGTTGGAGATGTTAAGAGTGTTCTGGATGACATGCTTTTGGCTTATAACGACATCAAAAATACCCATAATAAAGAAGCCACATCTGATTGGTTAAATCAAATAAATGAATGGACCAAAAAAGATTGTATGGCTTACGAAGATGACGGCACTGAAATTAAGCCTCAGCGTGTAATACAAATGCTCCATAAAGTCACTAAAGGAGAAGCATTTGTTACCTCCGACGTGGGTCAGCATCAAATGTGGGCTGCACAATATTATCCCTTCGATAAACCAAGGCGCTGGATTAACTCAGGCGGCTTAGGCACAATGGGTGTTGGCTTGCCCTATGCAATGGGATGTCAACTAGCTTTTCCTGAATCTCAGGTTGCATGTGTAACAGGCGAAGCCTCGATTCAAATGTGTATTCAAGAGCTTTCAACATGCAAACAATTTCATCTGCCCATTAAAATTATTAACCTAAATAATAGGTATATGGGAATGGTAAGACAGTGGCAAGAATTTTTTTATGGAAATCGTTATGCAGAATCTTATATGGAAGCGCTCCCAGATTTTGTTAAGCTAGCTGAGGCTTATGGTCATGTAGGAATGAAAATTGAGAAGTCATCAGATATTGAACCTGCATTAAAAGAAGCATTCAGTCCAAAGCTTAAAGAGCGATTAGTATTTATGGACTTTATAACCGATCAAAAAGAAAATGTATTTCCAATGATTCCTAATGGCAAAGGTTTGTCAGAGATGATTTTGGCAGAGGATCTATAATTGAGACATATCATTTCATTGCTTATGGAAAATGAGGCTGGTGCCTTATCAAGAGTCGCCGGTCTCTTTTCAGC
>JABMNG010000183.1 GCA_013205275.1 Methylophilales bacterium
ATCGCTAAACATATGGGGATTAAAATAAATTTAGAAGCTTGGCAAAGATTAGGTCATGATATTCCGTTGCTAGTTAATTGCAAACCTGCGGGTGAACATTTAATGGAAAGATTTTATAAAGCAGGGGGAATTCCTGCAGTCATGCAAGAGCTAATAAAACAAAAAAAATTACATACCTCCGTGAAGACGGTAAGTGGCAAAACTTTAGGTGAAAACTTAAAATTCAAAATCAAATTAGATACAGATGTAATAAAGTCTTTTGAGGATCCTGTGGTTGAAAATGCTGGTTTTATTGTCATGAGAAGTAATTTCTTTAATTCAGCGGTGATGAAAACATCTGTAATTAGCGATGAGTTTAGAGAAAGATATTTATCTAATCCAAAACACCTAAATGCTTTTGAAGCAAAAGCCGTGGTGTTTGAAGGGCCTGAGGATTATCACCATAGAATAAACAGCCGTAAATTAAAAGTTGATGAACATTCTATTTTGATTATTCGAGGCTGTGGACCAGTGGGTTACCCTGGCTCTGCAGAAGTTGTTAATATGCAACCACCCGATCGATTATTAAAACAGGGAATTAATGCGCTTCCAACCTTAGGCGATGGCAGACAAAGTGGTACGTCTGAAAGCCCTTCTATTCTTAATGTTTCTCCAGAATCTGCAATTGGAGGAGATTTAGGCATTGTTAAAACGGGCGATAAAATTAGAATTGATCTGAATAAAAGAAGAGTTGATCTTCTAATATCACCTGCTGAATTTAAAAGGAGAAGAAGACTTAGAAAAATACCTAAACTTAATAATCAAACACCTTGGCAAGAAATTGCAAGAAATACGGTTGGTCAATTGGAGGATGGGGCTTGTATTAATTTGGTTGGAGTTTATTTAGATATTACGAATAAAAAAGGAATGCCAAGAAACTCTCATTAATGACTAAGCCTAAAATTTTAGTAACAAGAAAAATCTCCGACACTGCAGAACAGCAATTAAATGATAATTTTGATGTCACTTTAAATCTTAAAGATAAGGCTATCCCTTATGAAAATTTAGCAAAAACATGCAATGAATATGATGGTGTAATAGCAACAAGCTTTGATAAATTTGATAAAAATTTTTTCAATAACATGAATGGCAGGCTAAAAATTATTGCAAGTGTTGCAGTAGGATATGATAATATTGACATTCCAGCTGCTAAAGAAAAAAATATTATCATCACCAATGCTCCTAATGTTTTAAACGATGCTGTGGCAGAAGTAACTTTGCTTTTAATGTTGGGGGCAGCTCGAAAAGCTCTTGAGGGTTTGTCTTTAGTTAAATCTGGAAAATGGAAAGATGCAAAAGTCGATTTTACTAATTTTATGGTCGGCAAACCTATGACAGGTAAAACTTTAGGAATTATAGGAATGGGACGAATTGGACGAATCGTTGCAGAACGGGCTAAGGGTTTTGGAATGAAAATTATTTATTTTAATAGAAAAAAAGTTTCAGCAGAATTAGAGTTAGGTGCAAAATATTTTGACAATATAAATAAAATGATGCCACATTGTGATTATGTTTCTATTCACTGTCCTGCAACACCAGAGACCAAACATATTTTAAATAAAGAGGCGATTCAATTATTGTCACAACATGCGATTGTAATTAACACCTCAAGAGGCGCGACAGTAGATGATAATGCGCTAATTGAAGCACTAGAAAATAATAAAATATATGCCGCAGGTTTAGATGTGTTTAATAATGAGCCAAAATTAGATGAGAGATATTTAAAATTAAATAATTGTTTTACCCTTCCCCATATTGGTAGCGCTAATGATGAAACGCGTGCAGCTATGAGTATGATGGCTGTTAATAATATTGTAGCGCACTTCAATAAATCTGCATATCTTTCAAGAATAGTTTAGAACAATTAGAGGTTGTATTTAGCAGCTAATTCAAATTTTAAAGTATATTTTGATTTTCACTTATGTTTAAATAATTCATTATTAAATAAAAGGGGAAATAACATGAAACAACTAACAAAAAAAATTGCAATCTTTTTTGCAATTTTATCCTTAGTGAGTCCTGCATATGCACAAATAACGCTTAAAGCAGAAACTCATCATGGAGCTCAAACACCTTCTGGAAAAGCTGCTACGCAGTTTGCTGCAGATGTTGCGGCAAATACCAATGGAAGAGTAAAATTTGTAATATTCCATTCAGCATCTTTGACAGGAAAAGCTCCTGAAGTATGGAACTCTGCACGATCTGGAATCATTGACTGTGATATGACGGGTGCAGCTTATCAAACAGGAAAAAATGCAGCTTTCCAATTCGCTGGTGATATTATGGGAGGATACGAAACACCTTACCAAATGTATGACTGGTTAAATTCAGGTGGACGTGCTGCGTTAAATAAACTTTATAACAAATATGATATGGAGTTTATTAATTGGTGGATTCCAGGACAAGAATCTTTGATTTCTGGAAAACCACTTAGAGGTGTTGCGGGTCTTAAAGACTGGAAATTTAGATCACCTCCAGGAATGGAAACTGAAATATTTGCATTTCTTGGCTCAAAACCAATCGTGATGGATTTCGGTGAAGTTCCAACTGCATTACAAACTGGAGTTATCGATGGTGCTGATTATTCAACACTTGCAAATAATTTAACAACAGGCTTGTATGACACAAACAAACATGCTTCTTATCCAGGCTTTCATTCTATGCCCGCTGACCATTTAGCTTGCAACAAAAAGAAATGGGATTCTTTAAGTGCTGCAGACAAAGACGGCATTAGAAAAGCAATGGTTAAAGCTGCTATGGGCGTAACTAAATCTATGGAAGTTGAGAATGAAAAAGCTGTAAAAATCCTTAAAGAAAAAGGTGTTACACTTCATGACTTTTCGAAAGAAGACAGAGCAAAGTTTAGAGAAGCTTCTATAAAGTCTTGGGATAGCTGGAAAACAAGAAGTCCAGAAGCCAAACTTTTAGTTGAGTCACACGTTGCTTACATGAAAAAAATTAATTTAATTAAATAATTAATTTAAAAAATTATCTACAGAGGGCTAAACCTTAGCCCTCTGTGTAAATAAATTTCATGGCCTCCGAACCAATAATAGATTTAGCTAAAGAAGACAAAGTAGCAAGCGTTGACAATTTTGAAATTACTTGGTTCGACCGAATAACTCTTTTTATATCTCACACTACTAAATATCTAACTCCAATTATTGTTATGGTAATGTTTTATGAGGTTTTTGTAAGATACATACTCGTTAAACCTACCATGTGGGCTAATGAATTATCCTTATGGCTAGCGGGTATTATTTATTGCATCGGCGGAGTTTATGCGAGCCGACTAAGATGCCATATTAGAATTGTTACTCTTTATGATTTTGTTTCTAGAAAAACTCAAAGAATTTTTGATTTAATTGGAGTCATTGTACTTATTTTATACGCCGCCGCTGTTATTTATGGGGGTTACTTTGATGCAAAGAATTCCTTCATGACATGGGAAAAATTAGGGACGGTTTGGGATCCTCCAATTCCAGCGGTTATGAAACCTCTTATTTTAATTACCATTTTTTTAATGGCTATTCAGTCGATTAATAATTTAATTATAGATTGGAATAAGAATAAAGAAAAAGCTTATGATCCAGCAAAGGACTTGAGATAAATGGATCTTGGAACAATATCGCTTCTTATTTTATTTGGTTTAGTTATTTTAATTTTAATTGGTATCCCGTTAGGATTTGCTTCTGGTTTTCTTGGTG
Organism: Methylophilales bacterium; assembly: GCA_013205275.1. Taxonomy (GTDB): domain Bacteria; phylum Pseudomonadota; class Gammaproteobacteria; order Burkholderiales; family Methylophilaceae; genus BACL14. The sequence continues at coordinate 3,747 of JABMNG010000183.1, forward strand.
CTCTAATTGTTTACATTAAGATAGGTCCTGATGGCTTGGGAATTCTAATGGCCAGAATGTATTCACTGGTTATTACCTACGCTTTTTTATCAATACCATTATTTATTTTTATGGCTAGTCTTTTAGAGCGGTCGAATATTGCTCGAGATTTATACGACTCTCTAAATGCATGGCTAAAAAAAACTCGCGGGGGGGTTGGTGTGGTGACTGCGATCATGGCAACTCTTATGGCTGCGATGAGTGGAATTATTGGTGGAGAAATTGTCCTATTAGGTCTCATTGCTTTACCGCAAATGTTACGACTTAAATATAATCAAGATTTAGCAATTGGTATAGTGTGTGCTTCTGGATCTCTGGGTACGATGATTCCGCCATCAATTGTTTTAATTATTTATGGATTAGTAACTTCAACTTCTATTACTTTATTATTTAAAGAAGCTTTTGTTCCTGGTTTAATGTTATCCGGCTTGATCATTGCTTACATACTTATTAGAACGAGATTACAACCCCACTTAGCTCCTATTGATGAGAATGAACCTGTGCTAACATTTAAAGAAAAATTAAAATTTTTACCAGGCTTTATTCCTCCAGCAATTTTAGTCGTAGTAGTATTGGGTTCTATTTACGCAGGTATCACTGGAATTACCGAAGCAGCAGGTATGGGATGTGTTTTTACTTTAATTATAATTTATTTTAGAAAAGAATTAAGCTGGTTTCTTTTTAAAGACGCGGTGACAAGAACATTTAAAGCAACAGGCACTATTATAACCATTACTTTTGGTGCAACTGTTTTAGCTGGAGCCTATTCATTAATTGGAGGTCCTGCTTACATTTCAAGTTCAATTTTAGATTTAAATGTAGCGCCAATGACAGTTATTGCAATCATGATGCTAATATTTTTTTTTTTAGGAGCCTTTATGGATTGGACTGGAATAGTTCTACTTACGATGCCAGTTTTTTTACCAATTGTTATTAAATTAGGATTCGACCCTATTTGGTTTGGAATTTTATTTTGTATAAATATGCAGGTATCATTTTTAACTCCTCCCTTTGGCCCTGCAGCATTTTATTTAAAATCAGTAACTCCACCTCATATTTCATTAATTGATATCTTTAGATCTTTTGGACCATTTATTGTCATACAACTTATAGTATTGCTAATAGTTATGTTTATTCCTGAAGTTGCGCAAAACTTTCACCCGTTTAAAAATCCTTAAAATGAAAATTCAATGAAACAAATTGCATTCATAGGCATTGGTTTAATGGGTTTGCCCATGGCAAAAAACTTATTAAAAGCAAATTATCCTCTTAAAGTTTTTAATAGATCTTCCAAAAAAGCAGAAGTTTTAAAAGAACATAAAGCTATTGTTGCAAAATCGATCAAAGAAGTTGTAACAAATGCTGATGTTATTATTACCATGCTTACAGACGATAGCGCTGTTGACTCAGTGATGAAAAGCAAAGAGTTTTTAGATAACCTAAAATCTGGCTCAACAGTTATCGATATGAGCTCTGTAAAGCCAGAAACTGCAAAATTTCATGGCACTTATTTAATGTCTAAAAATATAAATTATTTAGATGCCCCAGTTTCAGGAGGAACAATTGGAGCAGAGGAAGGAAGCCTTGCTATTATGGTAGGAGGCGAACAAAAGGTTTTTGATAATTGTTTAGCTATTCTAAAAGTTATTGGTAATCCAACTTTAGTTGGTCCTTTATCAAGCGGACAAGTTTCAAAACTTGCAAATCAAATTATTGTTGGTTTAACCATTGGCGCTGTGGCAGAAGCAATAACCCTGTGTGAGAGAGCTGGGGCAAATCCTGAAAAAATGATTAAGGCCTTAACAGGGGGTTGGGCGGATAGTAAGATTTTGCAAACTCATGGACAAAGAATGATCAAAAAAGATTTTACTCCTAAGGGAAAAACTTCAACACATCTTAAAGATATGAATAATATTTTAGGTTGCGCGAAAAACTTTGATTTACATTTGCCTATTTCAACTTTAGTAAAAGAAATGTATAATAATCTAGTAAAAAATGGATGTGGCGATCAAGACCACAGTTCATTATATAAAGAAATTGAAAGATTGAATAAAAAATGAACCAAAGATTAAGAAATAAAAATATTATTGTTACTGCAGCGGGCCAAGGAATAGGAAAAGCAACAGCTATAGCCTTTTGTAATGAAGGTGCCAATGTTATAGCTACAGATTTGAATAAAAAAACTTTAATAGATTTGAATAAAGAATATCCCAAAATTAAAGTTTTTACTTTGGACTCAACCGATTATAATGCAGTTAAAGCTTTCGCAAAGACAATTGATAAAGTGGATGTACTGTTTAACGCTGTGGGGTTTGTCCATCATGGCACTATTTTAGATTGTGAAGAAAAAGATTGGGATTTTTCTTTTAATGTAAATATTAAATCTATGTATTTTATGATCAAATTGATTATTCCTAAAATGTTAGAAGTAAACAATGGAAATATTATAAATATTGCATCAGTTGCCTCAAGCATTAAAGGCTTTCCATTTAGATTTGTTTATGGAGCATCAAAGGCAGCAATCATTGGTTTAACCAAGTCAATTGCTGCAGACTTTGTAAAACAAAATATTAGATGTAATGCTATTGCGCCTGGAACCGTTCATACTCCTTCTTGGGAAGGAAGAGTCAGCGCGAGTAAAGATCCTGTACAAGCAAAAAAAGATTTTATAGCCAGACAACCCATGGGTAGACTAGGAACTCCTGAAGAAATTGCGTCAATGGCTGTATATCTTGCAAGTAATGAGTCATTATTTATAACAGGAAACACTTTTTCAGTTGATGGTGGAATTACAATATAGCTAAAGGAAGAAAATGAAACTTTTGAGAGTTGGACCATTTGGAAAAGAAAAACCAGCCGTTTTAGATAGAAACGGAAAAATTAGAGATATATCACAACAAGTTTCTGATTTTAATCCTGATACATTAAATTTTGAGACATTAGACAAATTAAAAAAAATTAACTTAGAAACCTTACCAGAAGTTCCTTCTTCTACACGCATTGGATCGTGCATTACCAAACCTGGGAAATTTATTGCGATCGGTTTAAATTACTCAGATCATGCTGCTGAAACTAACGCTGAAATTCCAAAAGAACCGATTGTTTTTAATAAAGCTATTAGTTCTATGGTTGGACCCAATGATAACATTGTCCTTCCAAAACTTTCAAAAAAATTAGACTGGGAAGTTGAAATTGCTTTTGTAGTTGGAAAGCATGCAAAATATATTAGTGAAAAAAACGCTCCTAACCATATTTTGGGTTATTGTATTGTAAATGATGTAAGTGAGCGTGAATGGCAAATCGAAAGAGGTGGATTGTGGGATAAGGGCAAATCAGGAGATACCTTTGGACCGACAGGACCTTACTTAGTTACTAAAGACGATATTAAAGATGTTCAAAATTTAACAATGTCCTTAGAAATAGATGGAAAAAGAATGCAAACGGGTAATACTAATAAAATGATTTTTAACATGAATTTTATTCTCTCTTATTTGAGTAATTTCATGTCCCTATATCCAGGAGACATTGTAACAACTGGGACTCCTCCAGGTGTTGGAATGGCGATGAACCCTAAACAATTCTTAAAAGTTGGCAATAAATTAAATTTGAAAATTGAAGGACTTGGCGAGCAAAATACAAAAGTTGTTGTAGAATAGTTTTATTTTCTATTAATAATAAACCCATAAGAGAGATTGGACTTAAGAATGCTCAATCCATTGGCATGATTATCGAAGTTGCTTAGCATTAGACTTTGTTTAAATCTTCTTCAATATAAATTTTAATAATTTCATCAAAAGTTTTTTCTGCAATAAAACCTAAGCATTTTGCCCTGGTAGCCGCTAGATCTTTAGCCCAAGAACGAACTATCTTTTGAATATCCAGATTAGGTTTGTACTGTATAAGCTTTGCAACATCGTTTCCCGAAACTCTTTTTAAAGATTCGATTTGTTCTTGAACAGTAGCGGATAAGCCAGGCATATTCAGCGAAATTCGATTCTCTAGCTTTTTTAAATCTAATTCTGCTGCATGAATTAAAAAATTAATTGCAGATCGTGGCGATGCAAAATAGTGTCTGGTATCCGGACTAACTGGTAATATGGCCATTTGGCCATTTAGCGGCTCTCTTATGATTCCTGAAAAAAATCCAGAAGCTGCTAAGTTAGGCTTTCCGGGTCTCACACAAAT
>JABMNG010000019.1 GCA_013205275.1 Methylophilales bacterium
GAACTATTGGCGACCTACTCAAAAATGTTGAATCTGAAGATCTAATTAAATTTGGCCTCATTCCAGAGTTTATTGGAAGACTTCCTGTGATAACAACCTTAGAATCGCTTAGCAAAGAAGCGCTGATAAGGATATTAGTTGAACCTAAAAATGCACTGGTTAAGCAATATAAAAAACTATTTAAGCTAGAGGGTGTTGAACTTGAGTTTCGTGAAGACGCCTTAGAAGCAATCGCTATTAAAGCCATCGAAAGGAAGTCAGGGGCGAGAGGCCTTAGGTCAATTATCGAGGTAACATTAAAGGAAATAATGTTCGAGCTTCCTGATATGGAGAATCTAGTTAAAGTCGTTATTGATAAAGGCGTTATTATGGGGTCAACCCAACCCTACTTTATTTACGCTGACAAAGAAAAAAAAGAAAATACCAACTAGCAACCTTGTTTTTTTTTAAAACAACCCCATAATTAAATTCTATTCAACTGATACAATAAAATCATGCCTGAAAAAAATATGAACAAACTTCCTATGCTTCCACTAAGAGATGTTGTGGTTTATCCGCAGCTCGTAATTCCATTGTTTGTGGGACGGGAAAAATCAATTAATGCGATAGAAAGGGCTAATGAGGGAGACAAAAAAATTCTCCTTGTTGCCCAAAAGTCTGCAGGCAAAGACGAACCTAATATTAAAGACTTATATACTATTGGCACTGTAGCAACAATATTGCAGATGTTGAAACTGCCTGACGGTACTGTTAAGGTCCTGGTAGAAGGTCTTGATCGCGCTGAAATTGACACCTTCTACGAAGGCGATGATTACTGGTCAGCAGAATATCGAACTGTTCCTGTAAAAGAGCGTAAAGACAAAAAAACAATGGCCTTTATGCGGTCGGTATTTTCTCAGTTTGACCAATACGTAAAACTTAATAAAAAAATTCCTCCAGAAATATTAACTTCCCTAACCTCGATCACAGAACCTGGAAGGCTCGCAGATTCAATTGCAGCAAACCTAACATTGAAATTATCTGAGAAACAAAAAATTCTTGAATGCTTTGATATTAAAGATAGATTAGATTTGCTATTAAATATCATGGAGTCAGAGATTGATATTCTTCAGGTTGAAAAAAGGATACGTGGCAGAGTTAAGAGGCAGATGGAGAAATCTCAGAGAGAGTACTACTTAAACGAACAGGTAAAGGCCATCCAAAAAGAGCTGGGTGAGCAAGATGAGAATGCGGACCTAGAAGAGCTCGAAGCTAAGATAAGTGATGCAAAAATGTCCACTGAAGCTCAAGAAAAGTGTTTCTCAGAGCTTAAAAAATTAAAACTAATGTCACCTATGTCTGCTGAAGCATCAGTAGTTAGGACATACATTGAAACATTGGTTAATTTGCCATGGAATGAAGCTACCAATATTAATGAAAATTTAAACAGTGCCGAAGAGTCACTCGAGTCTGATCACTACGGACTTGAAAAAGTTAAAGAAAGAATTATCGAGTATTTGGCCGTCCAAAATAGAGTGGGTAAACTCAAGGCCCCAATACTATGCTTGGTAGGACCACCAGGGGTTGGGAAGACATCACTCGGGCAAAGCATTGCAAAATCAGTGAACCGAAAATTCATCAGGATGGCTCTAGGGGGCGTAAGAGATGAGGCGGAGATTCGTGGCCACAGACGTACATATATTGGATCCATGCCTGGTAAAATTTTACAGAGCATGACCAAGGTTGGGGTTAAGAACCCACTATTCTTGCTGGATGAAATTGACAAGATGGGACAAGACTTTAGAGGTGATCCGTCATCTGCACTTCTTGAGGTCTTAGACCCTGAACAAAACCATACATTTTCAGATAATTATGCCGAGATTGAATACGATCTTTCTGACGTCATGTTTGTTGCAACCGCTAACTCTATGAATATCCCTGAGCCACTCTTGGATCGAATGGAAATTATTAGGCTAGCCGGCTATACCGAACAAGAAAAAATTAACATCGCAAAAAAATACCTAATTCCCAAGCAATTAAAGACACACGGGCTTAAGGGAACAGAATTAAATATTTCTGATAGGGCTGTTAAAGACATTGTCCAATACTACACAAGAGAGGCTGGAGTAAGAAAACTCGAGCAAGAAATTGCTAAAATATGCCGAAAAGTTGTAAAAACTTTGTCAGTCAACAAGAAGATTAGAAAAATTCTAGTAAGCAATAGAAATATTGATGATTATCTCGGTGTAAGAATTTACGATATAGGGCTTGCATTCAAAAAGAACCAGATAGGTCAAGTAACAGGGCTAGCATGGACCCAGGTTGGGGGGGAGCTACTCACTATTGAGGCTGTGGTTTTATCAGGCAAGGGTAAGACTATACTTACTGGAAAGCTTGGTGATGTCATGCAGGAATCCATTCATGCCGCAATGAGCGTAGTAAGGAGTAGGGCGGAAAAATTAGGTATTGAGGATACATTCCACGAGAAGAAGGATATCCATATTCACTTTCCTGAAGGTGCCACACCTAAAGATGGACCCAGCGCTGGCATTGGCATCACCACAGCTATTATCTCTGCTTTAACGATGATTCCAGTGGATGCTAATGTAGCCATGACTGGAGAAATTACATTACGAGGCGAAGTATTACCTATCGGCGGCCTAAAAGAAAAATTACTGGCTGCTCATAGGGGCAATATTAAGACAGTCATCATTCCTGAACAAAATGCCAAGGACCTAATTGAAATATCTGATGAGATAAAGGGTCAGCTTGAAATAATTCCAGTGAAATGGATTGACCAGGTTATTGAGATTGCATTAACTAAAATGCCAGGGAAAACCAAAGATAAACAGATTATTAAGCCCAAAAAATCGCCGTCCGATATCATGGGAATCGATAAATCAATAGCACACTAGTTTTTTCCCTTATTTACTAGCATTGTGAACAACATTATTGTAAAATGGCGAGCTCAAATTCTAGTGAATTTGGGTGCTTAGCTCAGTTGGTAGAGCGTCGCCCTTACAAGGCGAATGTCGGCGGTTCGACCCCGTCAGCACCCACCA
>JABMNG010000020.1 GCA_013205275.1 Methylophilales bacterium
GAGCAGATTAAAAGCCCCTTAACCGGACTGGCAATTACTAATTCTAACTTAATAAATAAACTATCCGAATCTACCAATACTTTTAAGGTTCAAGAATTTAATTCTAGCGCCAAAAATCCATTTAGCAATGCTCAGTATATTTATTATGAACTGCCTTATGACGATAAAAAAAATGACGAATTATTGACAGCTATATCAAGCTCATTCAACAACGGTATTATTAAGCAACTAATTATTAGAATATGTATTGGCCATGTCTGTTTATTGACCGAGGTAACTAGATTAACAAAATTAAAATTCTGGAAGAGAGAGGTTTCTCTTATTAAGTTATTCAATGAATATTATTAAAAGAAAAATTAAGCAGGAACTAAAGGAATTACTTGTCAGTTTAGGCTTTGATTCTAAACTCGCCGCGCTATACTCATCACGCGATATTTCATCTGTTGAAGACATTACTTACCAACTAGATAAATTGATACCTCCATCATTGATGTTTTCAATAAGTACTTCTGCTGCATTTTTAGCTGATCACATTGACAATAATAATAAAATTATTATTATTGGGGATTATGATGCTGATGGTGCAACTGCTACAGCATGTGGCATATTAGGACTGAAAAAGTTTGGTGCTGATGTGAGTTTTATTGTTCCTAATAGGTTTAAATTTGGTTACGGACTAACTCCTGAAATAGTGGAGTTGGCATCAGAACAAAATCCCAATCTTATTATTACTGTAGATAATGGAATTGCTAGTATTGATGGAGTTAATGCTGCAAGAAAAAAAGGAATTGATGTTTTAATTACTGACCATCATTTACCTTCCGACTCTCTCCCTAATGCTAACTTTATTATTAACCCTAACCAACCAAATTGTAAATTCCCTAGTAAAAATTTATGTGGCGTAGGAGTTATTTTTTATTTATTACTTTCTTTAAGGGCGCATTATCGAGACAAGGGAAAGTATATTGGCTTAGAGGAGCCAGGCTTGTCAGATTTATTAGAGTTAGTTTGTCTTGGTACAGTTGCCGATCTAGTAAAGCTTGATCTAAACAATCGTATTTTGGTAGATGCAGGATTAAAAAGAATCCGGAGTGGAATAGGAAATTACGGGATTCGTGCAATTGCAAAATTAAGTAAAAAGAATTTAACTGATATTAAAACCAGTGACTTATCATTCTCCATAGCCCCTAAGCTAAACGCGGCAGGAAGACTTTCGGATATGAGCCTGGGTATAAAATGTTTAATTAGTCAGGATCCCCAGGAGGCTAACTCCTACGCAATACAACTAATCCAACTTAATGATAAAAGAAAAAATATTGAGTCAGAAATGCTTGAAACAGCATTAAATTCAATTAATATTTCAGTTAACATCGGTCATTCTTTAGTTCTGTTTAATGATAAATGGCATCAAGGGGTTATTGGAATTATTGCTTCAAGAATAAAAGAGAAATATTTTCGTCCAACACTTGTTTTTGCTAGAGACGAAAGTGGATTTTTAAAGGGATCAGGGAGGTCTATCCCTTCACTTCACCTAAGAGACGCTTTAGATTTAGTTTCAAAAAAATACCCCAAAATTATTATGACGTTTGGCGGTCATGCAATGGCTGCCGGATTAACAATAAAAGAAGAAGACTTTACTAAATTTTCTGAGGTATTTGATCAAACTTCACAGGAACTATTGTCAGAAAGCGATTTAAATATATCAACAGAAGTTGACCATTCAATCTTAGATCAAGACTTGACCTATAAATCAGTAAATCTAATTAATAAAGAAATTTGGGGTCAGGGCTTTCCTTCACCCTTATATTCAGATGAATTTGAGGTAATTTCACAGAAAATAATTGCAGAAAAACACAATAAATTATTATTAAGAAAGAATGAAAAAAATTATGATGCAATATACTTCAATAGTGATCAAAACCAACCTGATACAATAACAGCTATATATTCGATTGAGGTCAATGACTTCAATGGAGTTAGAGCTATACAGCTAATAATTAAAAGTGCCTTATGATGAATAAAAATATACCAAAAATAATCATTGGAAATCTCAAGATGAATGGTTCGTTGGCATTTTTTGACTCTTATTTGTCGGCACTAAAAGATGGGCTGAATAACGAAAATAAAGTTAATGTTGGCTTATGTCTTCCTTACCCATATCTCTCACAGGCACAATCTATTTTGAGTGGCAGTAAAATTGGCTGGGGATCACAAAATATTGCTAAATTTGAAAATGGCCCTCACACGGGCGAAGTAAGTGCGAAAATGCTTAATGATTTTGGTGTTCAATATGTCATTGTAGGGCATTCCGAGAGAAGCACGGCATATTGTGAGTCCGATGAAAATATCGCTGAAAAATTTAATAACGTTAAAAAACATAATATGACGCCAGTTTTGTGTGTGGGTGAAAACTTAATTGAGCGAGAAGCAGGGATTATGGAGCAGGTGGTTGCAGCGCAAATTGAAATAATTATCAAATCCTTTGGGACTAAAATTTTTGAAAACTCTATCGTAGCGTATGAGCCTATTTGGGCAATTGGTACTGATATGGCTGCATCACCAGAGCAAACAAATCATATGTGTAGCTTCATTAGAAAAATAATTAATCAAGACGGTTTAAATGAGATAAATAACCTTAAAATTGTTTATGGTGGAAGCTTAAACTCTAAAAATGCGGTACAATTATTCGGCTTAAATAGCGTTGATGGCGGACTAATTGGGCGGGCATCGTTAAATATAAATGAATTTATAAAAATATGCGAACTTGCACAGTCATTCGAAACTTAATTTTTTAACTACTTAAGAGTCAAAATGGAAAATCTAATAATTACTATACATATTTTAGCAAGTCTTGGAGTGATTGGGCTCGTTTTAATACAACACGGCAAGGGAGCTGATGCTGGTGCAGCGTTCGGCGGGGGAAACTCTGGAAGCGTATTTGGTGTTCAAGGAACTTCTAATTTCTTGAGTCGTGCTACCTCTATTTGTGTAACAACTTTTTTCTGTACCAGCATTGCGCTGGCTGTAGTAGCTAGTAAAAAACATGGAAATTCCAGTGTAGTAAATATAACCCCAGAAACCTCGGAAACTTTAAGCTTAGATAATGTGTCAGATAAGCCAGTGGGTGCAAAAGACATTCCAAACTAGTATGGCCTCTTTTTAAATTTGCCGTCGTGGTGGAATTGGTAGACACGCTATCTTGAGGGGGTAGTGACGAAAGTCGTGAGAGTTCGAGTCTCTCCGTCGGCACCAATATAGAAATTTTATTTTCAATACAAGGACAATCAGTGCTGGAAGCTTATTTTCCAATTTTAATTTTTATCGTAGTTGGGCTAGGGGTTGGTTTTGGCCCCCTTTTACTTGGCTCTATTCTCAGTCCAAACAGACCTGATCCCGCAAAAAACTCTCCTTATGAATGCGGCTTTGAAGCATTTGAAGATGCTAGAATGAAATTCGATGTCCGCTATTACCTTGTTGCAATCCTTTTTATTTTATTTGATCTTGAGATAACCTTTTTATTTCCATGGGCTGTTGTAATGAATAAAATTGGACTTTTTGGGTTTCTTTCAATGATGGTATTTTTGTCGATCCTTGTTGTTGGTTTTATTTATGAATGGAAAAAAGGAGCGCTGGATTGGGAGTAATTTATGAGCATTGAAGGTTTATTAGAAAAAGGCTATGTTACAACAAATTTAGACGCGCTCATTAACTATACCCGGACTGGCTCTCTCTGGCCTATGACTTTTGGTTTGGCATGCTGCGCCGTTGAAATGATGCATGCCGGTGCGTCTAGGTACGACTTAGATAGATTTGGAATTGTTTTTCGTCCCAGCCCAAGGCAATCGGATGTAATGATTATTGCAGGTACATTGGTAAATAAGATGGCTCCCGCATTAAGAAAAGTTTACGATCAAATGGCTGAGCCAAGATGGGTTATATCTATGGGTTCTTGTGCCAATGGTGGTGGTTATTACCATTATTCTTATGCTGTTGTTAGGGGTTGTGATCGTATTGTTCCGGTTGATGTCTATGTTCCTGGATGCCCACCAACAGCAGAGGCTTTAATGTATGGAATTATTCAGCTACAAAAGAAAATTAAAAAAACTAATACCATAGCAAGATGAGTAATCCCATTCAAATTTTGTCTCAGGACCTAAAGAAATACTTTGGAAAAAAACTAATCAAGTCATCGGTCCAGTTTCATGAGCTAACCATTACAGTTGCCGCAAGTAGTATTTTAGACGTTTTAAAAAATTTACGAGATAGAAAAGAGTTCGATTTTAAGCAGTTAATAGACCTGTGTGGTGTTGATTATTTGGAATATCCAAAAGGATCAACAAATAATAAAAGATTTGCAGTTGTCTATCACCTGCTGTCATTAAAAAAAAATCAAAGAATTAGAGTTCGGGCATTCCTTGAGGACGATAATTTCCCCATTATTGACACAATAACAAACCTTTGGCCGGCCTCTGACTGGTATGAAAGGGAAGCGTTTGATTTGTTTGGAATAATGTTTTTAGATCACCCTGATCTCAGAAGAATTCTGACTGATTATGGATTTGTGGGACATCCTTTTAGAAAAGACTTTCCCATGATTGGCAAGGTAGAAATGAGGTATGACCCAACACAAAAACGAGTTGTTTATGAGCCTGTGTCCATAGAAGAAAGAAATAATGTTCCTCGTGTTATTAATGGGGAGGGATCACGTAATGGCTGAGATAAAAAATTACACAATGAATTTTGGGCCTCAGCATCCGGCCGCTCATGGTGTCCTCAGGTTGGTTTTAGAGATGGATGGTGAGGTAATTCAAAGAGTTGATCCTCATATTGGATTACTTCATCGAGCTACAGAAAAATTAGCTGAAAATCGAACATACCTACAATCAGTTCCTTATATGGATAGATTAGATTACGTTTCCATGATGATGAATGAACATGCCTTTGTAATGACCATAGAAAAAATGCTAGATATTAATGTACCTATTCGCGCTCAATATATTCGAGTTATGTTCGATGAAATTACTAGGGTCTTAAATCATCTATTGTGGCTAGGGGCTCATGCATTGGACGTTGGTGCTATGACTGTATTCCTGTATGCCTTTCGCGAAAGAGAAGATTTATTTGATTGCTATGAAGCAGTTTCTGGAGCGCGAATGCATGCGGCTTATTACAGGCCTGGTGGGGTTTATCGTGACCTTCCTGAAACGATGCCAAAATTTGAAACAACCCACAAAAAAAACATTAAACAGGTCAATAAGCTTAATAATAATCGACAAGGTTCTTTGTTAGACTTTATTTCTGATTTTACGACTAGGTTCCCAGGCTACATTGACGAATACGAAACACTTCTCACCGACAATAGGATTTGGAAACAAAGAACTGTAGGGATTGGCGTTGTAAGTCCTGAAAGAGCAATTGCACTAGGTATGACAGGACCCATGCTTAGAGGCTCAGGAATCGAATGGGATCTAAGAAGAAAGCAGCCTTACGAGGTATATGAGCAAATGAAGTTTGATATACCAATTGGCAAGGAGGGTGATTGTTACGATCGATATTTGGTTCGTATCGAAGAAATGCGAGAGTCAAATAAGATCATCAAACAATGTATTGATTGGCTAAGAATAAATCCAGGACCTGTTATATCTATAAATAACAAAATTGCACCTCCGTCCAGAGAAGAAATGAAAGGCGATATGGAGGCTATGATTCACCATTTTAAATTATTTACAGAGGGGTTTCATCTCCCTGAGGGGGAGGCTTACGCAGCGGTCGAGCATCCAAAAGGTGAGTTTGGAACCTATATTATTTCTGATGGAGCGAATAAACCATATCGCCTTAAGATTCGTGCTCCTGGATTTCCACATTTGGCAGCTTTAAATGAGATGACCCAGGGCCATATGTTGTCTGATTTAGTTGCAATTATTGGAACCCAAGATATTGTTTTTGGGGAAATTGATAGATAAAAATGCTTTCAATACAATCAAAAAATAAAATAGATCAAGAGCTTAAAAAGTACCCTGACAATCAAAAGAAGTCAGCAGTAATTGCTGCGCTACAGATTATACAAAAAGAAAAAGGATGGCTGAGCAATAAAGACATTTCATTAGTATCTCAATATCTTGAAATACCTGAAATTGCTGCTATGGAAGTAGCTACATTTTATAATATGTTTGATTTAAAAAATGTTGGAAAATATAAGATATCTGTATGCACCAATATTTCATGCATGCTAAGAGATGCAGAAAAATTAGTTAACCATATGAAGAAAAAGTTTGACATCGACTTTAATGAGCTATCAAAAGATGGGAAGTTTTATTTAAAGGAAAGTGAGTGTATGGGGGCTTGTGGAGGGGCGCCTTTAATTACCATTAATAATCATGATATGTATGAAAACCTTACTATTGATAAATTTGATGAAATTATTGAAGGTTTGAAGTGATTACAGACACAGCCGAACTTAGGATTAATCCTGTTATTAAAAAAGAATTTCCTTTGTGCTTAAGGACAAAATTTATTAATAATCCTGCCAGCATAGAAACTTACTTAAGCATTGGTGGTTATGAGCAAATCAAAAGAGTACTAAAAAATAAAATTACACCTGAAGCCCTTATTGAGGAAATTAAAATTTCCGGCCTAAGGGGTAGAGGAGGGGCGGGATTTCCTACTGGTTTAAAATGGTCATTTATGCCAAGAGCAAGCCAAGGCGATAAATATATAGTTTGTAATAGCGACGAAGGTGAACCAGGAACATTCAAAGATAGGGATATTATCAAATATAACCCTCATCAGTTAATTGAAGGAATGATTATTGCCGCTTATATTATGGGGGCAAAAACAGGATATAACTATATTCATGGCGAAATATGGGGTGAGTATTGTTCTTTTGAAGAAGCAATTAAAGAGGCAAGAGCAGCAGGATTTCTTGGTAGCAATATATGTAAGTCAAATTTTAATTTTGACCTTCATGCAGTTCATGGCTATGGAGCTTATATTTGCGGAGAAGAGACTGCCTTAATAGAGTCGATAGAAGGAAAAAAAGGTCAACCAAGGTTTAAACCACCATTCCCGGCAACATTTGGTATTTATGGTAAACCAACCAATGTCAACAATACTGAAACCTACGCGACGATTCCTTGGATTTTGGAGTATGGGGGGCAGGCATTTAGTGACCTAGGAGTAAAAAACTCAGGGGGTACAAAAATATTTTCAGTGTCAGGTCATGTTAATAAGCCTGGTAATTATGAAATTCAAATGGGCATGCCATTCAAGGACCTTTTAGATTTAGCGGGTGGTGTGTGGAATGATAGAAAATTAAAAGCCGTTATTCCTGGTGGACCATCAACGGCATTAGTCCCAGCAAAAAATATTTTAAATGCTACGATGGATTATGAAGGATTGACAGCCATTGGTTCAAGCCTTGGAGCTGGATCACTTATCGTCATGGACGATTCAACCTGTATGGTCAAAACCTTAAAAAGACTCTCTTATTTCTTTTACGAAGAATCTTGCGGGCAATGCACCCCATGCAGAGAGGGTACTGGCTGGGTTTATAGAATTATCAAAAGAATTGTTGATGGAAATGGTAAACCTGAAGACTTAAGGCTTTTAACAGATGTCAGCAAGAAAATTTCAGGCAGAACCATTTGCGCTTTGGGGGATGCTGCCGCCGTTCCTGTTCTAAGTTTTATCAATCATTTTGAAAAAGAGTTTGAATATTATATTCGGCATGGCCGATCAATGATTGGGAATACTCATGATTAAAATTAAAATTAATGGAAAAAGCATTGAGGTAGAACCAAAGACTACAATTATTCAGGTAGCAGATAAAGTAGGTATTGATATTCCAAGGTTTTGTTATCACAAAAAATTAACGGTCGCAGCAAACTGTAGGATGTGTTTGGTAGAAGTTAAGAATTTTCCTAAACCATTGCCTGCATGCGCAACCCAAGTAATGGAAGGTATGGAAATATCGACAAAATCAAAATTTACTAAAGAAGCACAGCAAAGTGTGATGGAATTTTTATTAATTAATCATCCATTAGATTGCCCTATTTGTGACCAAGGCGGCGAATGTGACCTTCAAGATACAGCTATGGCTTATGGTGCTAGCGGCACCAGATATACTGAAGAGAAACGTGTGGTATTTAACAAGAATATTGGCCCATTAATTTCTACTGATTTAACGAGATGCATTCAATGTACACGTTGCGTTCGATTTCTAAAGGAAGTGGGTGGAGTAATGGAATTAGGTCTTGTAGGAAGGGGTGAGCATGCAGAAATATCAGCATATGTTGATAAGTCAGTAGAGTCTGAACTTTCTGGAAATATAATTGATCTATGTCCAGTGGGCGCATTAACATCAAAACCTTTCAGATATAGCGCAAGAACATGGGAGTTAATTAGAAGGTATACGATTTCACCTCATGACAGCCTTGGTTCAAATCTCGAGACTCATATAAAAAATAATATCGTGATGAGAGTGCTGCCTAAGGAAAATGAAAAAATTAACGAATGTTGGATCTCAGACAGGGATCGCTATTCTTATGAGGGCCTTAATCATGAAGATCGTCTAACCCATCCCATGCTTAAAAAAAATAATAAATGGATTAAAGTTGAATGGGAAGAGGCTTTTGAATTTATTACTCAAAAATTAAATAAAATTACTCAATCTTATGGGGCAGATTCAGTAGCATTTATAATGTCACCTCAGAGCACATTAGAGGAAGGGTTCTTATTCAATAAACTGGCAAAATCAATGGGATCGTCAAATATTGATTACCGAATATCACAGAAAGGGTCTGAACTAAATGGGTCTTGGTTAGGATGTCAGGTTAATGATATAGAGACCTTAGATCTGGCAGTAATTATTGGCGCAAACCTACGGCAAGAACAGCCGTTATTAGCCCACCGATTTAGAAAAATGACCAGTCATGGCGGTAGCATTGTCTTAATTAATGGCCTAGATGATGAATTATTAATGCCAATTAAGGAGAGGGTAATATGCTCACCGACTGAATACTCGATTGAGATTTTGAAAATTATAAAGTCTATTCAGACACACAAAAAAATTAAAAGCATCGATAAATCAATAGATTCGATTTTAAAAAAAATTACCACTGATTCAAACTCACAAAAAATTTCTCAATTAATCTTAGAAAAAAATGTGCGAGTTGGTATATTTTTAGGGCAAGGAGCTTTAGATTTAGAGTGTGCAAATGATTTGTATTATTTGTCAAATATTTTGTCTTCTCTAGTGGATGGAATTTGTGGTTCATTGTCGAATTATGCTAATGGTGTTGGCTTAGACTATTTGGGGATAGGGGCCCCTGGCATCAATACAAAAAATATTTTGAAAAAAAATATGGCAGCAATCATCACCATGAATATTGAGCCTGATATTGATATTACTTCGGATACTAATATTCAATCTCATCTTAAGGCATCTAAGTTTAATATTGGGATTACTCCCTACGCCTCTAAATCTTTCGATGCATATGATTGCCTTCTACCAATGTCTACATTTACTGAATCGTCTGGGACTTATATAAATATCTCAAGGCAAGTTCAATCAGTCAAGGCAGTTGTCTCAAGCCTAGCCGAGTCAAGACCCGCATGGAAAATCCTAAGGGTATTGGGTAATTATTTAGGGTATGACGATTTTAATTATGATTCAACTGAAGAGATTGTAGGTGAAATATTACCCAGCAATACACTGATGACTTACCCTGAAATTAATAAACCTGAAAAAATTAACACGATTAATATCCGTTCAACCACTAACTCACTTCAAAGCTACACAATTGTAAGGCATGAAGACTCTGACATGATTGTTAGAAGAGCTCGAGCGCTGCATGCACGAGACGCTAAGTTTTCTGACGTAGTGAATATTCATCCAACAACTCTAAAGAGGCTTAAGTTAACTGATAAAAATTTATTTGAGGTTGAGCGTAACGGTGTAAAAATAAAACTCCCGATTCATTCTGATCTTAGGGTTGCATTGAATACAGTTTGTTATCACAGTAAATACAAGCCAAGTTTCAAGTTACCTTTAATTAAAGTGGCCGACAAGGCTACGCTATAAAATGGAGGATATTTTATTTAATTATTTTCCAAGCGCTGCAAATATCATATGGATTATTTTAAAGATTATTGCGATAGTTATTCCGTTGATGATTTCTGTAGCCTACCTTACTTACTTTGAAAGAAAAGTTATTGGATACATGCAGGGCAGGATAGGACCTAATCGAGTTGGCTACTTCGGATTACTGCAGCCAATCGCTGATGCATTAAAACTTATGTTTAAGGAAATTATTCTCCCAACCAAATCTAATAAATTCTTATTTTTTCTTGCTCCCATCTTAACTATTGCACCTGCATTTGCAGCCTGGGCAGTCATCCCTTTTGATATTGGTTTAGTCCTAGCTGATGTTAACGCAGGCCTTCTCTATATACTTGCAATGACATCCATAGCTGTTTATGGAGTAATTATTGCAGGATGGGCATCGAATTCAAAGTATGCTTTTTTAGGAAGCTTAAGATCTGCTGCGCAAATTGTTTCCTATGAAATTGCAATGGGTTTTTCACTAGTCGGCGTGCTGATGTGTGCTAATTCTCTTAATTTGAGCCAGATTGTTCTAGGTCAGTCAGGGGGTTTGTCACAATGGTATATTTGGCCTTTATTCCCATTATTTATTATTTATTTTATTAGCGCTGTTGCTGAAACAAATCGAGCCCCCTTCGATGTAGCAGAAGGGGAGTCAGAGATTGTTGCCGGATTTCATGTTGAATACTCTGGTATGGCTTTTGCAGTATTCTTTTTAGCGGAATATGCAAATATGATTTTAGTCTCAATGCTGGCCGCATTAATGTTTTTAGGTGGATGGCTATCTCCTGTGGAATTTATTCCCGATGGCGCCCCATGGCTGTTTGTTAAGGTTGGTTTTTTATTGTTCTTTTTTCTATGGTTTAGGGCGACCTTCCCAAGGTATCGATATGACCAGATCATGAGATTAGGATGGAAGGTATTTATTCCAATTACCTTATTTTGGATAGTATTTATTGGCATAATGATGCAAACCCCATACCAAGGAATGTTCCATTAAAAATGATGTTAATTAAAAAAACTATTGATTTATTAAAGAGCCTATCTCTGTATGAGTTAGTCATAGGGATGGCATTAACGGGCCGGTATTTTTTTTCTAAAAAAGTAACAATTCAATACCCAGAAGAAAGAACTCCTCAGTCACCAAGATTTAGGGGTCTACATGCTCTCAGGCGCTACCCAAATGGAGAAGAACGCTGCATTGCATGCAAACTTTGTGAGGCGGTATGTCCTGCGCTGGCTATTACTATAGAGTCTGAAATGAGAGAGGACAACACTCGAAGAACTACTCGTTACGACATCGATCTTACTAAATGTATTTTTTGCGGGTTCTGTGAAGAATCATGTCCAGTTGACGCAATTGTTGAGACAAGAATTTTTGATTATCACGGGGAGCAAAGAGGGGATCTGCTATACACCAAAGAGATGCTGTTAGAAGTGGGCGATAAAAACGAAAAGCAAATTGCAATCGATAGGCAGCAGGAGGCGAAATACCGATAATGGAATTCATCTTTTATTTTTTATCTTCGGTGCTTTTGTTCTCTGCATTAAGGGTTATTACATCTCAAAATCCAGTATATTCCGCCTTATTCTTAGTGCTGTCTTTTTTTAGCGCTGCTGGTATCTGGCTTTTACTTCAGGCTGAATTTTTAGCGATTGCGCTTGTATTAGTCTATGTGGGCGCTGTAATGGTGTTATTTTTATTTGTAATAATGATGCTTGATATTAATTTAAATCAAATGAGAAAGGGGTTTTGGGACTATCTACCTGCCGCAAGTTTTGTAGCAATTATTATGCTTATTGAAATGATCCTTGTTTTGAATAAATCATATTTTGAAAGTCCAAACTTTTTTACTCCTCCTACTATTAGCAATACTGATGAACTTGGGAGCGTTCTTTATAGTGACTATATTCTTCCATTTGAAATTGCCGCCATTATTTTACTGGTTGCAATAATTTCAGCCATTACATTGACATTAAGGCATACAAAAATTAATAAAAATATGAATCCTGCAGATCAGATTAAGGTTAAAAAAAATGATCGAATAAAAATGATTAATATGAAAAGTGAAACGAGACTCAAAAAGGTTAAAGATAAGTTATGATCCATTTATCACATTTCCTTATACTTTCTGCCTTACTTTTCCTAATAGGTGTTGTCGGTATTTTTCTTAACAGGAAAAATATCATTACTATTTTAATGGCTATAGAACTTATGCTTCTTGCGGTTAATATGAATTTTATTGCTTTTAGTTACTTCTTGGGAGATCTTGCTGGCCAGGTATTTGTTTTTTTTATACTGACCGTCGCAGCTGCTGAATCGGCAATAGGCCTAGCTATTATTATTCTGGTATTTAGAAATAATCACTCCATTAATGTGGATGAGCTTAATAAGCTAAAAGGATAAATTGAAGCTTCTGCACATATTTTCTATAGCCCCATTTGCTCCCTTGTTGGCCGCATTCGTCATAGGTATTTTTGGTAAAAAACTGCCTAAATTTATGAGTTATGGATTAACAGTCCTGGCGGTAACCATATCCCTCCTTATTTCTATTTATACTGTTTATATAACAAGCCATGGATTTATTTTTAATCAGACCCTTTATCAATGGCTATCTTCCGGTAGCTACACCTTTGAAATAGGATTCCTCATAGATAATTTAACCGCCCTAATGATGGTTGTTGTTACTTTTGTTTCATTAATGGTTCATATATATACCATTGGCTATATGAAAGATGACCCAGGATTCAGCCGATTTTTTAGCTACATTTCATTATTCACATTCTCTATGCTAATGCTGGTCATGAGCAATAACTTCCTTCAGCTTTTCTTTGGCTGGGAGGCGGTTGGTTTAGTCTCATACTTATTAATTGGCTTTTGGTTTAATAAACCTACCGCAGTCCATGCTAATTTAAAAGCTTTTCTTGTTAATAGGGTGGGGGATATTGGTCTTTTATTAGGGATTGCATTAGTTCTATTTTGGTTTGGTACGTTAGATTACGCCACTGTATTTGATCGATTAGAGCTTTTAAGTGGAGAAAAATTCTTTTTTTCAGAGGAAATTTCTGTCTCAGTAATCTCATTGATCTGCATTCTTTTATTTATTGGTGCTATGGGTAAATCTGCACAAATACCATTGCATGTATGGCTGCCAGACTCAATGGAGGGGCCTACTCCAATCTCAGCTCTCATTCATGCCGCTACCATGGTTACAGCTGGTATTTTTATGGTGGCACGGATGTCGCCTCTATTTGAACTTTCTTCGAGTGCATTATCATTTATAACAATAATAGGTTCATTGACTGCATTGATGATGGGTATTTTAGGTATTTTTCAAAATGACATTAAAAAGGTTATTGCATACTCAACGATATCTCAATTGGGTTATATGACAGTTGCGATGGGTGTGTCTGCTTATTCTGTCGGTATTTTTCATTTAATGACCCACGCATTTTTTAAGGCA
This sequence comes from Methylophilales bacterium, assembly GCA_013205275.1. Classification (GTDB taxonomy): domain Bacteria; phylum Pseudomonadota; class Gammaproteobacteria; order Burkholderiales; family Methylophilaceae; genus BACL14. The sequence continues at coordinate 13,567 of JABMNG010000020.1, forward strand.
CTTTTATTTTTAGCAGCTGGGTCAGTCATTATTGGTATGCATCACGATCAAGATATTAGAAATATGGGCGGATTAAGACGTTATATGCCAATTACCTGGATTACATTTTTAATTGGATCATTAGCCCTTATGGGAATGCCATTTTTATCTGGATTCTATTCTAAAGAAACTATTGTCGAGGCAGCTAAGCACAGCGAAATACTTGGCAGTAATTTTGCCTACTTTTCGCTAATGATAGGCATATTTATTACCGCCTTTTATTCAACACGCTTATATTACCTTGTCTTTCATGGAGAGGAAAAATGGCATACCCATAAAAATGAAACTCATCATGGCTTACTAAAGGGAGAGAGGCCACACGAAAGCTCTTTTGTTATTACATTGCCCTTAATATTGCTGGCCATACCTTCGTTGTTTATAGGTTTTTTTACAATTGAACCTTTAGTTTATGGATCATTTTTTTCATCCGCAATTAAAATTGATGCTCAGTTACATAATAATATGACCTTATTAAGTCAGAATTTTCATGGGGCTATTGCGATGGGCTTGCATGGACTGACCTCCCTCCCTTTTTCTTTGGCGCTCGGTGGATTTTTAATGGCATGGTGGGTGTATTCCAAGAATATTAGTGTCGTTTTACCTAGAAAAACTATGGCAATAATTAATACCATTATTAAAAATAATTATGGATTTGATCTGATTAATGAAAAATATTTATCTAAGTGGGTAAAGGCATTAGGCCAATTCTTTTACAAGTATATTGATATTAATTTAATTGACCATTTTATGGTTAATGGAACTGCAAGGGCTGTAAATTATCTTTCTAGAACATTGAGA
>JABMNG010000184.1 GCA_013205275.1 Methylophilales bacterium
AAAACTTTAATGCACATTACAGAGCGTGCACCAGTGTTATCGGCAACATCTAATCTTGATTGCATTTGTATCATGAATAATCTCCAACTTAATCCGCATTAATCTAATTTGGCCTAATACGGCCTACCGCCACGGTCAGTATTGGGGCGCTAGCTATATTATTACGAGCGCCAAAAAGAGCAGAATTATATGTTAAATAACAAAATAGCTCAAGTACTGAACTAAATAATAATTTGTGCTTTTGAAACGACCTTTGTTACTACCCATGATTTATTCTTTGAAATAGGTTTATGTTCTGTAATTTCTACTACATCACCTTCACCGATCTCATTTTTTTCGTCATGCGCATGAAACTTATTAGACAGCCTCATCACTTTACCAAGCAATGCATGCATTACTGACCGCTCAACCAAAACAGTGACGGTCTTGTCCATTTTATTACTTACAACTTTTCCTGTTAATGTTCTTACAACTTTTTGTTTTTCAGTCATTATGCTTGGCTCACTTTTTCTGCAAGAATAGTTTTAACTCTTGCGATGTCTTTTTTGATTTTTCCCAGCTGGTCAGTCTTATTTGTTTGCTGCGTCGAAACTTTCATACGAGCAGTAAATTGAGACTTTCTTAAATCAACCAGTTCATTGCCTAGTTCTTCCGTACTCTTTTTTCTTAGGTCAATAGCTTTCATAGTTATCCTTTATCCACCAATATGTCGTGTAGCGAATGTCGTAAGAAGTGGTAGCTTAGCTGCAGCCAATCGAAAGGCTTCTCTTGCCTCTACTTCTGTTACACCATCCATCTCATATAGCATTTTTCCTGGCTGAATTTCAGCAACATAAAATTCAACGCTGCCTTTACCCTTACCCATTCTAACTTCAGCAGGTTTTTTAGTGACTGGCTTATCTGGAAAAATTCTAATCCAAATACGGCCGCCCCTTTTAATATGCCTTGTCATGACTCGCCTTGCAGCTTCAATTTGTCTGGCTGTAATTCTGCCTCGACCCACTGCTTTGAGACCAAATTCACCAAAACTGACTTTATTTCCAGTTAAAGCAATACCTGTATTTCTTCCTTTATGTTGCTTTCTAAATTTTTGTCTAGCGGGTTGTAACATTTTTAAGCCTCATCTTTCTTTAATTCTTCGGTAGCTTCTGCTTCTGGAGCTTTAATTTCTTTAGCTTTTTTAGTTGCAACTTTTACTGGCTTCTTATCTGCCGGCTCAGCTCTTTTAGTTGCTGCCTTGATTGTTCTTTTTGGTGCAGCATCTGCATCTATTGTCTCTTCTTTTTTAGAGACAAGTACTTTTGCGGCATCTTCAAATATTTCACCTTTAAAGATCCATACTTTAATACCAATAATTCCGTATGTTGTTTGTGCCCTAGCAGTTCCATAATCAATGTCAGCTCTTAATGTATGGAGTGGTACTCTTCCTTCTCTGTACCATTCTGACCTTGCAATTTCAATTCCATTAAGGCGGCCTGAGCTCATAATCTTTATACCTTGCGCTCCAAGTCGCATAGCATTCTGCATTGCTCTTTTCATCGCTCTTCTGAACATCACTCTTTTTTCTAATTGCTGAGCAATGCTTTGTGCAATTAAAGTGGCATCTATTTCAGGTTTACGAACTTCTTCTATATTTAATTGAACTGGGATACCCATCAGAGCTTGTAAACTAGCTCGTAGTGTCTCAATATCTTCACCTTTTCTACCAATAACTATGCCTGGTCGGGCAGTGTATATAGTTACTTTTGCATTTTTTGCTGGTCTTTCAATAATAATTTTACTTACGGCTGCATTAACTAATTTTTTGTTTAAAAATGCTCTTACCTTAATATCGTTTTGTAATAACGCCGGAAAGTCTTTTGAATTTGCAAACCACTTAGATGACCAGTTTTTAGTTACTGCTAAACGAAAACCTATTGGATTTATTTTTTGTCCCATAATTATCTCTTTAGTTTCCTACAGTCACAGTAATGTGACAGGTTGGTTTCAGTATTTTTCCTGTTCGACCTTTTGCTCGAGCACGAATGCGTTTTAAAACTGTGCCTTTATCAACATAAATAGTTTTAATTTTTAATTCGTCAATATCAGCGCCATTATTATGCTCAGCATTAGCAATTGCTGATTCAACCACTTTTTTAATAATTTCAGCACCTTTCTTTGGGCTAAAATTTAGAATATTTAGGGCATTATCCACTTTTCTGCCACGAACCATATCAGCAACTAATCTTGCTTTTTGTGGTGAAAGCCTAACACCTCTTAAAATTGCTGAAACTTCGATTGCCATAATTATTTCGCCTTCCTGTCAGCTGTGTGACCTTTAAATGTTCTAGTTAGTGCAAACTCACCTAATTTATGACCGACCATATTGTCAACAATAAGTACTGGGACGTGTTGGCGTCCGTTGTGTACGGCAATCGTAAGGCCAATAAAATTAGGTAATATCGTTGATCGTCTTGACCATGTTTTAATTGGCTTACGATCTCTTGTTTCAGCTGCTACTTCCACTTTTTTTGCTAAGTGGGCATCAATGAAGGGTCCTTTTTTAACTGAACGTGACATATTTATTTACCTTTTATTAGATGGTCGACGGCTGACTCGCATATTGTCAGTACGTTTATTATTTCTTGTTCTATAGCCTTTAGTAGGCTGGCCCCATGGGCTTACTGGATGTCTACCGCCTGAAGTTCTTCCTTCACCACCACCATGAGGATGGTCTACTGAATTCATCACAACACCCCTAACTGTTGGCCTAACACCTCTCCATCTCATTGCACCAGCTTTGCCGATCGATCTCAAAGAATGTTCGTCATTACCTACAGCGCCAAGAGTTGCCTTACAATCTAGATGGACTTTTCTTACTTCACCAGACCTTAATCTAAGTTGAGCATAAGCCCCTTCTTTAGCAAGGAGTTGGACTGATGTTCCTGCTGACCGAGCCATTTGAGCGCCTTTTCCAGGCCTCAGCTCTATACAGTGTATTGTGCTTCCGACCGGTATGTTCTTTAACGGCATTGCATTACCAGTTTTAAATGGAGCGTCTATACCACTCAACAACTGCTCACCAGCAGCAACACCCTTAGGTGCAATAATGTAGGTTCTTTCTCCATCTGCATAACAGAGCAGTGCTAGATGTGCTGAACGATTTGGGTCGTACTCAATTCTTTCTACTGTTGCAGGTATCCCGTCTTTAGTTCTTTTAAAATCAACTAATCGTATATGCTGCTTATGACCACCACCCTGATGTCTTACTGTGATCCGACCGTGGTGATTTCTACCTGATCCTCTTATCTTTTTTTCTAAAAGTGGTGCATGTGGCTTACCTTTATGCAAGCCTTCAGTAACGACTTTTTGTAGCCCACGTCTGCCAGGTGAGGTTGGTTTTACTTTTATAATTGCCATCTAATTCTCCTTATTCACCCGTAAAGTTAATTTCTTGACCGGGCTTTAAGCTGACATAGGCTTTCTTCCAATCACTTCTTCTACCCATAGTTTTACCAGATCTCTTTGTTTTTCCGTTTACATTTAACAAATTTACTGCCAAAACTTCCACTTTGAACATTATTTCAATCGCTGTTTTAACATCAGCCTTAGTTGCATCTTTAGTAACCTTAAAAGTCACTTGATTGTACTTATCAGCAACCATCGTCGCTTTTTCAGTAATTTGAGGTGCTAAGATTGATTGCAGCGTTTTGTCTGTCATTTTAATATCTGCACTCATCCAAACATCTCCTCAAGTTGTTTTACCGCTTCAGTCGTCGCAATAACCTTTGGGAAGTGCACCAAACTCACTGGATCAGCAAACCTCGCCTCGACAACTAATGCATTTGTTAAATTTCTTGATGAAAGGTATAGATTCTCGTCAAAAGTATCGACAAGAATGAGTACGTTTTCAGTAATCCCCATTAATTTCATCTTCTCAATAAATTGTTTAGTTTTTGGTGTTTCAACTTTAAATTCTTCTATTATTGACAATCTGTCTTGCCTAACTAATTCAGACAAAATTGATTTCATTCCAGCACGATATGCTTTTTTATTAATTTTTTGATTGAAATTTTCATCTGGTCTATTTGGGAATGCTCGGCCTCCTCCACGTCTAATCGGACTAGAAGTCATACCAGCGCGTGCGTTACCTGTACCTTTTTGAGCGTATGGTTTTTTAGTGGTGTGATGTACTTCACCTCTTGTTAATTGGGCTCTTGTTCCAGACCGACCATTGGTCATGTATGAAGAAACTAACTGATGAATTAGTGCTTCATTGAAGTCTCTTCCAAACGTAGCATCAGATGCTGTAATCGTTTTAGAGGATAATTTACCTTTTTTATCTAATACTTTAAATTCCATTATGCGCCACCCTTCACTTTCACTGCTGGCTTGATCTCAACGTCAGATCCTTTTGACCCAGGAATAGCACCTTTAATTAAAATTAGGTTTCTTGCAGCATCAATTCGAATAACTTCTAAATTCTGTGTTGTTCTTTGAACGGAACCTAATTGTCCACTCATTTTCTTACCAGGAAAAACTCGACCTGGATCTTGACATTGCCCTGTTGAGCCTAATGAGTTATGAGATACGGAGTTACCGTGTGATGCTCTGTTAGATTTAAAGTGATGTCTTTTTTGTGCGCCCGAGAAGCCTTTACCAATTGTTGTACCAGTCACGTCAACTTTTTGACCTGCTTGGAACAAGTCAACCGTAATTGACGATGCAATTGTATGATTAGCTAGTTCGGCCTCTGTAATTCTAAATTCACGAAGTCCGAGCCCTGCTTCAACAGCAGCTTTGGCATAATGACCCTTAACTGCTTTAGTAAGCGTTTTAGGTTTAGCCTGTCCATAAGCAACTTGAAGGCCTGAATAGCCATCAATTCCTACAGTTTTGATCTGTGTCACGCGGTTTGGAACTACCTCGAGAACTGTTACTGGAATGCTTGCGCCTTCATCAGTAAAAATTCGGGTCATTCCGACCTTGCGACCAATAAGCCCTAAGCTCATGATCTTTCCTTTATTATTTATTATTAGTTACAAAACTGATTACAATTGATCAGTCTCTTAAAAGAGCGCCATTATATACAACGCTCAGGTTTTTTACAACTTAATTTCTACATCCACACCAGCTGGAAGATCCAATTTCATTAATGCATCCACTGTTTTGTCTGTCGGATCTATAATATCCATCAATCTTTGATGCGTTCGCATCTCAAATTGATCTCTTGAGGTTTTATTTACATGCGGAGATCTCAATAAATCAAACCTCTCAATACGCGTTGGTAAAGGAACCGGGCCTTTAACTACCGCGCCGGTTCTTTTTGCTGTTTCAACAATCTCTTGTGCTGATTGGTCGATTAATTTGTAATCAAATGCTTTTAATCGAATTCTAATTTTCTGACTTGCCATGTTTTATTCCTCTAAAGAGCGAGCACCCATTTCAGGGTGCTTTTATTTTTATAAAATACTACTCAACAATCTTAACAACAACTCCTGATCCTACTGTACGACCACCTTCACGAATAGCAAAGCGCAAACCTTCCTCCATCGCGATAGGAGCAATCAATGTTGCTGTAATTGATACGTTATCGCCTGGCATTACCATTTCTATACCTTCAGGTAAATCAACTGCTCCAGTTACGTCAGTTGTTCTAAAGTAGAACTGTGGGCGATATCCGTTGAAGAATGGTGTGTGTCTTCCACCTTCATCTTTACTTAGGCAATAAATTTCTGCTGTAAATTTTGTATGCGGCTTAATTGAAGAAGGCTTACATAGCACTTGGCCTCGTTGAACATCTTCTCGTTTTGTACCACGAAGTAGCACACCGACGTTATCACCTGCTTGGCCTTGGTCAAGCAATTTGCGGAACATTTCAACCCCGGTACAAATTGTAAGTTGGTTAGGTGTTAATCCAACAATTTCAATTTCTTCACCAACTTTAACAATGCCACGTTCGATTCTTCCAGTAACTACTGTACCGCGACCTGAAATCGAGAATACATCTTCTACTGGCATCAAGAATGTGCCTTCAATAGCACGTTTTGGCTCAGGAATATAACTATCAAGTGCTTCCGCTAATCTAAAAATAGCTGGCTCACCAATTTCAGATTGGTCACCTTCTAATGCTTTAGTAGCAGAACCAATAATGATAGGAATATCATCGCCTGGGAAATCATATTTACTAAGAAGCTCACGAACTTCCATCTCAACTAATTCTAATAATTCTTTATCATCAACCATGTCGGCTTTATTTAAGAAAACCACCATGTATGGCACGCCAACTTGACGAGATAAAAGGATGTGTTCACGAGTCTGAGGCATTGGTCCGTCTGCAGCTGAACATACTAGAATCGCACCATCCATTTGTGCGGCGCCTGTAATCATGTTTTTCACATAATCAGCATGGCCCGGACAGTCTACGTGTGCATAGTGACGTTTTTCTGTTTCGTATTCTACGTGTGATGTATTAATTGTAATGCCACGTGCCTTTTCTTCTGGTGCCGAATCAATTTCAGCAAAGCCTTTAGCATCACCACCATACTTTTTTGTAAGTACTGTTGAGATTGCAGCAGTTAATGTTGTTTTACCGTGATCGACGTGACCAATTGTGCCTACGTTGACATGCGGTTTGGTACGTTCAAATTTACCTTTAGCCATAATGTTTCTCCTTAATTTATTCCGTAATTAAATTACTTTTTGTTAATCACTGCATCCGCAACGTTTCTTGGCGCTTCAGCGTAATGTTTAAATTCCATCGAGTATGTTGCTCGACCCTGTGATAACGATCTAACCACAGTGGAATAACCAAACATTTCCGCAAGTGGTACTTCACATCGTATTACTTTTCCTGTTGAATTATCTTCCATCCCTTGAACAATACCTCGTCGTGATGAAAGGTCTCCCATTACATCACCCATATATTCTTCAGGAGTTTCAACTTCAACAAACATCATTGGTTCTAATAAGATCGGGTCTGCTTTTCTGCAAGCATCCTTAAAAGCAAATGAAGCTGCCATTTTAAATGCATTTTCATTTGAGTCAACATCATGATATGAACCATCGAATAATGTGACTTTAACATCTTCAATTGGGTACCCTGCGAGAACGCCTGCTGTAATGGTTTCTTTTAAACCTTTATCCACTGCTGGTATGAACTCTCTAGGCACAGAACCACCCTTAATTGCATCAATAAATTCGTATCCTTTTCCCTGCTCATTCGGCTCAACTTTTAACCATACATGGCCATACTGTCCTTTACCGCCAGACTGTTTAACAAATTTACCTTCTTGCTCAACCGATTTCTTTATCGCCTCTCTATAAGCTACTTGTGGTGCACCAATATTAGCTTCAACAGTGAATTCTCTCTTCATACGGTCAACCAAAATTTCTAAATGCAACTCACCCATTCCAGAAATAATTGTTTGGTTGGTTTCTATGTCTGTTTTAACTCTAAATGACGGGTCTTCTTGAGCTAAGCGGCTCAATGCGATACCCATTTTTTCTTGGTCTGCTTTTGTCTTTGGTTCTACTGCAACATGAATAACTGGTTCTGGGAAAATCATACGCTCAAGGATCATTGGTCTTTTTAAATCACAAATCGTATCTCCAGTCGTGACATCCTTCAAACCTACCGCAGCTGCAATATCACCCGCTCTCACCTCTTTTAATTCTTCGCGGTTATTTGCATGCATCTGTAGGATCCGTCCTATGCGTTCTTTTTTACCTTTAATTGGATTATAAATAGTGTCTCCTGCTTTCACGACACCAGAATAAACTCTAAAGAAAATAAGTTGGCCTACAAATGGATCGGTCATAATTTTAAAACCGAGAGCAGCGAACGGCTCATCATCTGAAGCGGTACATGTCATTGGCTTGCCAGATTCGTCTTCGCCTTTGGTTTCTCCAATGTCTATAGGCGAGGGCATATATTCAATAACAGCATCAAGCATGGCCTGAACACCCTTATTTTTAAATGCAGACCCACAAAACATTGGTACGATTTCACTAGCCAATGTTCTAATTCGAATCCCTTGTTTTATTTCTTCTTCTGAAAGATCACCCGTTTCAAGGTATTTATTCATTAGCTCTTCATTCGCTTCAGCAGCATTTTCAAGCATATTGTCGCGCCATTTTTGGCAAACATCTTTTAGGTCGTCTGGAATATCAACGTAACTAAATGCAACACCATTATTTTCTTCATCCCAAAGGATCGCTTTCATCTTTACAAGATCCACTACGCCCTTGAAAGTTTCGGATGCGCCAATAGGGGCCTGCATAGGCACTGGATTTGCTTTAAGCCTTGATTTCATTTGATCATAGACTTTAAAGAAATCGGCACCTTGTCGGTCCATTTTATTTACAAATGCAAGTCGAGGCACTTTATACTTATTTGCTTGACGCCATACAGTTTCAGATTGTGGTTGAACACCGCCTACTGCACAATAAACCATGCATGCACCATCTAGTACGCGCATAGACCGTTCTACCTCAATTGTAAAATCGACGTGTCCCGGGGTATCAATAATGTTAATTCGGTGCTGGTCAAATTGTTTGGCCATTCCAGACCAGAAACATGTCGTTGCAGCAGAGGTAATTGTAATGCCTCGTTCTTGTTCTTGTTCCATCCAATCCATCGTTGCAGCACCGTCATGCACCTCACCTATCTTATGGTTTACACCTGTATAGAGAAGGATGCGTTCAGTTGTCGTTGTTTTACCAGCATCAATGTGTGCACTGATACCAATATTTCTATAACGTTCGATGGGGGTTATACGAGCCACTTTTAATTACCTTTTACAAAAATTTAGAAACGGAAATGAGAGAATGCTTTGTTTGCCTCTGCCATACGATGAACTTCTTCTCTTTTTTTCATCGCTGCACCCTTGCCTTCAGAAGCCTCCATAAGTTCAGCAGCAAGTCTTAAATCCATAGACTTTTCACCACGCTTTCTAGCAGCGTCTCTTAACCAACGCATAGCAAGAGCTGAACGTCTTGATGGTCTGACTTCAACTGGGACTTGGTAGTTTGCACCACCTACTCTTCTACTTTTTACCTCAACAAGAGGCCTTAAATTGTCTATAGCAAGAGAAAAAACCTCAACAGGGTCCTTCCCACTTTTGCTTTGAACTTGATCAAAAGCCCCGTAAATAATTCGCTCGGCCACTGACTTTTTGCCACTGGTCATTAAAACATTAACAAATTTCGAAACCTCTTGGCTGCCAAATTTTGGGTCTTGTAAAATGTCTCTTTTGGGGACTTCTCTGCGTCTAGGCATATCTTATAACCTCTTTTAAATTAAGCTGCTTTGGGACGTTTTGTCCCATATTTTGATCGGGATTGCTTTCTGTCTTTTACACCAGAAGTATCTAAACTACCGCGCACCATATGGTAACGAACACCTGGTAAATCCTTAACTCGTCCACCCCGAAGTAAGACAACGGAATGTTCTTGTAAGTTATGGCCTTCACCACCAATATAACTAATCACTTCGTATCCTGTTGTTAGTCTAACTTTAGCAACCTTACGTAGGGCTGAGTTAGGCTTCTTAGGGGTTGTTGTATAAACACGAGTGCATACCCCCCTTTTTTGTGGAGACGCCTCAAGTGCTGGCACTTTACTCTTCTCGACAATTCTTTTTCTCGGTTTACGAATTAACTGATTAATTGTGGGCATTACCTATCCTTAAAAATTTATTATTTCTTAAAAAAACTCTTAGCCTTTTTCATGCAATAAGCTTGAAAAAGGCGAGAATTGTATTTTGCTTCGGTGTTATTGTCAACTCTAATTACTCAGTCGGCATCTTAATTTCGGAGTTATCTCCAGAAACTTCTTGCGGAATAACAATTTCTTCCACAGCATCAGAAGCATTGATGCTAAAAGCTGCTTCTGCTTGCTCAAGATTACTCATACCTTTTACTGACTCCTGAGGAAGTGCTTTTAATCTTGCTGCCTCTTTTCTGTTGAGATGAAAAGCCATTCCCGTTCCGGCTGGAATCAAGCGACCAACAATGACATTTTCCTTAAGACCTCTTAACTCATCACGTTTTC
>JABMNG010000185.1 GCA_013205275.1 Methylophilales bacterium
AGCTGCCAAGCCTTAAATCAACCCCTGAAAGCATAGCAAAAGCACCAATAATACTAAGACACGCAGCAATGTAATGATTAGGCCTAATCTTTTCACGAAGAAAAACAAACGACAGGACTATGGTCCAAATGGGGGATAAAAAGAAAAGCAGCATTGCTCTAACAATTTCGCCATTAATAACAGCTAAAACATAGGCCAAATTAGTTATTCCACAAATCAAGGCATACACCCAAAAGCTCGGTAATAAAAAACATCTGCCACTCTTTAATCGATAGAAAATTATTGCAAGAATTAATATAAGGCTGTAACTAAAAAAACTTGAATGGATACCAGACAATCCAATGTTATTTAATAGCCTATAGGGATACCAAATAAGCCCCCACGTAAAAGTCCCAAATAAGAGACAGGAAATGCCAGCATGGCTCGCGCTTAATTTAAAAATTTTTTTACTCTACCAATGACAGACTTAAGTTCCATTGCATTAAAGGGATCAATCAATAATAAATTCTCCATACCTCTAATCCAAGTCATTTGTCTTTTGGCAAGCTGACGCGTGGCAATAATAATTTTCTCATTTAACTCTTTAATCGGACTTACACCAGTGAGACACTCATAAACCTGCTTGTAGCCAACACACCTTAATGCTGGGTAGGTTAAATCAAGTTCTGGATTACCTTTAATCAATAACTCGACCTCTTCTATTAATCCACTCTTGATCATTGAGCTGACGCGAGCCTCAATTCTGCTATTAAGGATTACCCTATCTTTTGGAAGTAGCGCAATCTTAAGGGAGTTATATTTAGCCTCATGTCGGGTGCCGACCTGGTGGTAGGAGGATATGGGGTTGCCTGAAATGTAATAAACTTCGAGAGCCCTAAGAATTCTTTGCGTATCGGTAGGTTTAATTTTTTTTACAATATCAGGGTCAACCTGGAAAAGTTTTTCATATAAATACACAAGTCCATACCTCTCCAACTCCCCCCTGACTTTCTCCCTAACCTCATCAGAGGATTCAGGCATTTCATCCAAAGGATGCTCAAGCGCATTAAAATACATCATTGTTCCGCCCACTAAGAGAGGCACTTTATCGCTTTTATAAATTTTGGTTGATATTTTTTTAACATCCATTCTGAATTCATTAACTGAGTATCTTTCACATGGGGCCTTGCAGTTAATCAGGTGGTGAGGGTATTTTTCTTGATCATCGCCGCTAAGCTTAGCGGTTCCAATGTCCAAACCTTTGTATATCTGGGCAGAATCCACACTAATAATTTCAAGGGGAAAATTATCATACAAACTTTTTGCAAGCTCAGTTTTCCCGGAAGCTGTAGGGCCCAACAAGAAAATATTTTTCTGCATAGCTATCAAAATTTAATCTGTATTGTGTGCGATTGAGGGTTTTGTTTTTATGTAGCTTTTTATGCCCTCTAATATGCTCATGGCTAACTTATCCTGATATGCCGATGATTTAAGATTTTGTTCTTCAGCTGGATTACTTATGAATGCTGTTTCAACAAGTATTGATGGGATATCAGGTGCTTTTAATACTGCAAAGCCAGCTTGCTCAACATACTTCTTGTGAAGATTATTAACATTTTTTATTTGGCCTAAAACATGGTTTCCTAATTTAATGCTGTCATGAACTGTAGCAGATTGAGAAAGGTCGAGGAGTGTCTTGGCCAACAGGGCATCTTTATCATCGATGCTCACCCCCCCTATTAAATCTGATTCATTTTCTTTGTTAGCTAGAAATTTTGCAAAGGCACTAGTAGCGCCTCTCTCTGAGAGTGCAAAAACAGAAGATCCAGTTACACTTCTTTTGGTGAAGGCGTCAGCATGAATTGAAATAAAAATGTCTGCCTTTATTTTTCTCGCTTTTTTGACTCTATCTCCAAGAGGGACATAATAATCTCCCTCCCGAATCAGTACTGCCCTCATACCGTCTTCTTTATCAATAATTTCTTTGAGTTTTTTTGATATTTGCAGAGTAATGTCTTTTTCGAGTGTCCCCTTTTTACCTTTAGCACCTGGATCTTCCCCGCCATGTCCGGGATCAATTGCCACAATAACATTATCAAACTTAGTATCATTCTGAGAGGCACTGCCCTCACTCTCTACATTATTTGATGGAGCCACTTCAGCGGCTAGCGAAGGTGACTCCTCATCCTTTTTCTGTATTTGCTTTAGTAGGCTTGCAATGCTGTCATGATTTTCAGGGTACAAGTCAATCACCAATCTGTGTTTATAAGGTGCGATTGGTTGCAGCGAAAAGATTTTGACGCGCGCTGGATTTCTTAAGTCAATAACAACCCTAGTAACATTAGG
>JABMNG010000186.1 GCA_013205275.1 Methylophilales bacterium
CCAAACAGGGATTAAAGCAAGCTTCCAATCTACCCCGCTTGTTCATGAGGGCATCATGTATGTCTCCCTTCCTTTTAACCACGTCATTGCATTAAATGCTAAAACTGGAAAAGAAATTTGGCGCTATGAGCACGATCGAAATCCTGAGTGGAAAATGTGTTGTGGCCCATCCAATCGTGGTCTGGCAATTAGTGGTGAACAACTCTTTATGGGCACAGTTGATGCGAGATTAATTTCATTGAATATCAAAACCGGTGAAAAAATATGGGACATAAATGTTGTAGATAATTTAGTGGCCACTGAATCGGCGACCTCTTTAAATGATGTCGACCCTAATAAAGGAAAATTAGTCAGCGGCGGAACCGGCGTTGGTATTTCAATGGCTCCCGTCGTCTATCAAAATAAGGTTATTGTTGGCATTACTGGAGTAGGCTACGGCCTTCATGTTGAAGGTGCAGAAAAAGATGCCCCGCTCGGAGCCGTTGTAGGCGTCACTGGGAATTTCGGGCGACCTGGATTTTTAGCTGCATACGATATCTATTCTGGAAAACAGATATGGCAGTTTGATACAATCCGAAATGAGGGTTGGGAAGGAGAAATGAATAATTACACCCAGGATGGTGAATCACTAAATCGGGATATATTAGTGGAAAAGGAATCTATTAGTAAATATCCGGATGCGGCTAAGTTTGGTGGTGGTTCAGCCTGGACCACTCCAGCGATTGATGCTGATACTCATACACTATTCTTTGGTACTGGAAATCCATCACCTCAAATGAGTGGAGAGCAAAGGCCCGGTGATAATTTATACACGGTCTCATTAGTTGCATTGGATGCCAATACTGGAAAAATAAAATGGCACTACCAACAAGTCCCTCACGATGTTTGGGGTTACGATGTCGCTAGTCCCCCCGTACTTTTTAACACCATTGTAGATGGAAAAATTATTCCCGCAGTTGGGCAAGCAGGTAAAACAGGTTGGTTTTATGTCATAGATAGGAGTTCTGGGAAATTAATTTTAAAATCAGAAGCGTTTGTTCCTCAACAAAATATGTTTGCAGAGGCTACCAAGGAAGGAACGGTAATTTACCCAGGAATTTTAGGGGGTTCAAATTGGTCACCTGTTAGTATTGATATTGACCAACATCTTGCATTTGTTTCAGGAATACATGCTCCTATAAAATATACACTGCATGAAAAAATTACTGGTGCCAATGTAACGCGATATACGAGCTCAGAACCTACCAATGACTCACAATGGGGGGTGCTCTCTGCCATTGACTTATCAAATGGTAAGTTGGTTTGGCAACATCAGACGGATCAACCCTTACTGGGAGGAACACTGGCCACAAAAGGTATGTTGTTATTCTCCGGAGAAGGCAATGGTAATTTAAATGCCTTCCATAGTCTAACTGGCGAACTACTCTGGACCGCGAAAATTAATGCTGGTGTAAATGCCCCTCCAATTACCTACATGATTGATGGAAAACAATACATTGCTGTAGCAGCTGGTGGAAATAAGATTATGGGATATAAGCAAGGTGACTATGTTAGTGTTTATAGCCTTGATTAGGGCCTTCGCCTAAGCATAATTGCAACACTATTGTCATAAATGAATGTCATGTTGGAGTCATGAATAGAATAGTTATAGCAACAGACACATTCGACCAAGTCAATGGGGTTTCAACAACCTACAAGAATATTCTCAAAGTTACAAATCATTCAATAACCATCATTCACCCTGGGCAGTTCAAATGGAAAAGCTTTAAAGTTTACCCTGAAATACAAGTATGCATAGAGCCGTTTAAAGTCTATAGATCGATAATACGATTCAAGCCCACACACATGCACATAGCCACAGAAGGTCCGGTCGGATTAATAGCAAGAATTTACTGCAAAATTAATAAAATTCCATTCAGCTCTAGTTATCACACAAAGTTCCCTGAATATTTACAAGCTTATTTTAGATTTCCACCGCAAATAAGTTACTTTTTTTTAAGGTTATTTCATAAGAAAAGCAAGGCGGTATTAGTTCCCTCAAAATCCTGTAAAAAAGAATTGGAAATAAAGAATTTCAAAAATTTAGTACTTTGGACTAGGGGTGTTAACAAAGAATTAATTATAAAAGCTTCTCCATCAAGACAAGCAAAAAAAATTAAGGTATTGAATGTCGGAAGAATTAGCATAGAAAAAAATATTGATGCTTTGTGTATTCTTCAGGATAAATTTGATATTACTATTGTAGGCCAGGGGCCATACTTAAATAAAATCAAAAAAAAATATAAGAAAATTAAATTTTATGGCTATAAGTTTGGAAAAGACCTCGCAAAAATATATTCAGAAAACGATGTATTTTGCTTTACTAGCAAAACTGACACCTTTGGAATCGTTATGATTGAAGCCTTATGCAACGGTCTTCCAGTAGCTGCTTACAATGTAACCGGCCCTAAAGATATTATCATTAATAAAACTACTGGATTTTTAGGTAGCAATTTAGAAGAAAATATCAAAAATTGCATAAATCTAAATCGGCAGACAATACAAAATATATCTGTCAAAAAATGGACATGGGAATCTTGTGAAAAAATTCTTTTCAATAATCTCTTAAGTTAATATTATTTAAATAATATATGAAAATCATTTTTTTAGATTTCGATGGGGTGTTACACAAAGAAAATTCAACTCCAGCACAATACTTTTCAAGGGCATTCCTACTTGAAGAACTTTTACAAACCAACCCATGTAAAATTGTTGTTTCCTCCAGCTGGCAATTTTCAAAAGAATATCCTGAGATGCTAAAAAAAATGCCTGCAATACTATTTCAATCTATTAAAGGCACTACTCAGTCAAGTTACAATGGCGACGCATCTAGACTTAAAGAGATAAACCACTACCTAGAAAAAAATTGCCTTAATGATATTGACTGGATAGCCCTCGATGACAGGGCAGAAAAATTTCCCCCGAATTTTTCAAAACTTATTTGTTGTGAATCATCAAAAGGTATCACAAAAAAACAAATTAGTATTCTTAAACAATGGTTAAATCATTAACAAAGGAGATAAAATGAATTTTATTAAAAATTATCTGAAATGGATAAGCACAGCATTTGTTTTAACTGGGATATTACTAACCAATCTCAATGTCTACCCGCTCAACATATTTTCACATGGCTTTGGGGTGTTAGGATGGACAGTCTCAGGTATTTTAAATAAAGAAAAAGCCATTATTGTAAACTTTGGGTTACAGATCCCATTATTTATGCTTGGTTATATTAATTTATTCATATAGCTCTTTGGATTTTTGCTTCGGATACTTTGCTATTTAATAGGTAATTTTAAATTTAGAATGTTAGTCTAATACTACTCAATCTAAAGTAAAGTTAAGATGAGATTAAACGCAGGTTTCATATTCATGTAAGTGGATAATAAAAAAAATCGATGAGTTGATTAAGAGAAAACGAAATATCACTATTTCACTTCTTACTCTAACCATCATTACTTATTTTGGATTCATCAGTATCATCAATTTTAAACCTTCGTATTTTGGAATTCAGAATTTTAATTCAAATGTGTCTATTGGAATAGTATTAGGGTTATTGCTCATAATACTAATTTGGGTTATCACACTTTTATATGTGTATTTAACAAATAAATATATTCATCCAATTCTCCAAAAGATAAATGATAAATGATTAATGATTAATGATTAATGATTAAACTATTATTTCCTTTAATTTTATTATTTTAATCTAATCATCTACTCGCATCAGAATTATCACATCCGGTCAATTTTGTTGCAATTTGGATGTTTTTTTATCTGTGTAACGCTTTATATTACTGTACTGGGCAGCAAAAAAAACTCAAACCATAAGTAGTTTTTACACCGCTAGAGGCAATATTAACGGCCTCCAAAATGGACTTGCAATTTCTGGTGATTTTATATCAGCGACTTCCTTTCTAGGTATATCTGGCTTAGTTTATGCTTCAGGATTTGATGGCCTTATTTATTCTATAGGGTTCCTAGTAGGCTGGCCGATTATTCTTCTATTAATTGCTGAGCCTCTAAGATATCTTGGTAAATATAGCTTTTCTGATGTCATATCGTATCGTTTAAAGGAAAAGCCCGTTCGAATACTTTCTGCGTTTGGCTCCTTATCATCGGTTATTCTATACCTGATAGCTCAAATGGTTGGTGCTGGAAATCTCATTGAAATCTTATTTGGCCTTCCTTACCTCACACCAGAAATTATTGTGTGCATTTTAATGATTTTATATGTTACTTTTTGGGGAATGTTAGCTACGACCTGGGTGCAAATAATTAAAGCGATCTTGCTTCTCTTCGGCGCAACACTTATAGCTCTTCTAGTCTTAAATAAATTTAATTTTAATTTCAATCAATTTTTTGTTGCCGCTGTAAATACTCCTAAAGATGGAGCTACCATTATGGCTCCAGGCGGTCTAATTTCAGATCCCATATCAGCTATTTCTCTAGGGTCTTGCGTTAATGTTTGGAAGTGCTGGGCTGCCACATATATTAATGCGCTTCTGTACAGTTTCCAATGCTTCAGAGGCTAGAAAGTCTGTAGTATACGCAACTGGTTTTATTGGTTACTTTTATATCCTAACTTTTATCATTGGATTTGGAGCAATTATATTGGTCTCAAATAATCCAGACTATTTATCTTAAGCTAGAAAAATTCTTGGTAATAACAATATGGCTGCAATACATTTATCACATGCCGTTGGTGGTAATATCTTATTAGACTTTATATCGGCCGTCACTTTTGCAACCGTACTTGCAGTCGTTTCTGGATTAACCTTAGCAGGTAAGTCGGCTATCTCACACGATTTATATGCCAATGTATTAAGAAAAGGGGTTAATGACAAATCTCAAATGAAAGTCTCTACATATGCCACCATTGGATTAGGTATTTTGGTCATATTGTTAGGAATAATTTTTGAAAAACAAAATGTTGCCTTTATGGTAGGTCTTGCGTTTGCAATAGCAGCCAGTACAAACTTTCCAATATTACTATTGTCAATTTATTGGAAAAAAATAACAACAAGTGGTGTCATGATTGGAGGAACCGCAGGACTTATCTCATGTATTCTACTAGTCATTCTAGGACCCATTGTCTGGGTCGAAATTCTACATAATAAACAAGCTATCTTTCCCTATAAGTATCCAGCATTATTTTCTATGAGTATAACTTTCATAGGAATTTGGTTTTTTCTATTAGAGATAATTTACTACAGGTAAAAAAAGAAAGAAATTTATTTAATAGCCAATATATTCGATCATTAGATGGGAATAATATTACTGGCAATGATAATTTATGATTCGAACAAAATAAATATTTTTTCGCTTGGTTTCATAAATATTGGTAGTAAAAAATTGTCAGTGCCGTTAAAGATTATCGACTTAAGAAATGTTTTGCATATCTTGGGTGAATATCCTGAAGTTTAAGTAGTGTCAAAAAATCGGCTGTATTAAAATCTGGATCCCATGCAGGTTTTCCACATACCTTGGCACCAATTCTAAGGTATCCTTTTAATAATGAGGGTGGCTCAACCTCAAGTGTAAAATTAAGTTGATGAATTGGGAGTGGATTTTTTGGTATAGGTTCATACTCATGACTTATTTTGTCTGTCTTATTCAGCGAATAATAAAGACTAGCAGCACTGTGGCCCCCATCTTTTATTGAAACACTTGAACACCCGATCAATGTTTCGTAATGATTAGCTTCCATAAACTTACCAAGTTCTGCCCATAAAAGCATAATTACTCCTCCGGACCTATGGTCTTTATGAATACAAGCACGTCCCACTTCCACCATATTTTTGCGTAGCGTAAGAATTTTTTCTAATTCGAATTCCAATTCGGAATAATAATACCCAATATCCTTAGCCCTTTGAGGGGTTAACACGCGATAGGTCCCAATAACTTTATCATTTGTCTTATTTCTTACAATTAAATGCTCACAGTAATCATCAAAAATATCCACATCATTTTTTTTGTTTGCAGAAACAAGATTTGCACCCATTTCTTCTGAGAATATTTTAAATCTTAATTTCTGAGCCTCCTTAATCTCTTTTTCTGTCCTTGCCCAAGTAACCTCAATGACAGAATCTTTTTTTTTATTTTTCTCGCTTGATATACCTTGATCTTGCTTTTTGAAATTGAATAAGTTGAATGCCGTGCTAGATAAAGACATAATTAATTCCTTAAATTAATTATTAATATATTTGGAATTTATGGAATTTTTATGACATCTCTATGACAGTTGTTCTAATTATTTATTTTTTGGGGAAAATTCTTGAGTCCAATTGACAATTTTTAATTCTCCTGATTTTGTCTCAACGAGTGCTGTTAAATTCTCAACCCAATCACCATCATTGTAATAAGTCATGTCTCCAAAGTGCCGAATTTCTGGTTTATGAATATGACCGCAAACAACGCCGGTACATTTTTTGATTCGAGCCTCTCTTATCATGAACTTTTCATAACTATCTATGTACTGATTTACATTACCTATCTTACTTTTAATGTGTCCTGAAAATGACCAATAATTTAATCCGTAACGAATGCGAATTTGATTAATTTTTTCGCTAATCCATATAATTAAACTATAAAAACCGTCACCAATTAACTCTAACAACTTAGATATTGTTTTAAAAGAATCAAAGATATCACCATGGGCAACCCATAACTTTTGACCCTTTTTTGTTTTATGAATAATTTCTTTAATAATCTTAATCTCTGCAAATTTAAGAGAATTAAATTGCTTAGCCGCTTCATCATGATTTCCTGGAATATAGAAAACTTTAGTTCCCTTTCTTGCTTTCCTTTAATATCTTTTGAATAACATCGTTGTGTGACTGCGGCCAATACCAATTTTTTTTTAGCTCCCACCCATCTATAATATCGCCAACCAGGTATAATTTCTCCGAATTATTGTGCTTAAGAAAATCGATAAGATAATCTGCTTTACATGCTTTAGTCCCGAGATGAACATCGGAAATCCATATTGCGCGGTATTGATTCATAGTTCATGATTACAACTTTTTAATATGTATGAATTATGACAATTTTGAGATATCTAAAACTTTTACTTATATTTTTTCATCTTCTGCTGGGTATTTTTTTATCTATCATTATTACTTTATCTACTAAAAAGATACAAATACTAATTATTCAATATTGGTGCAATATTCTTCTAGCAATTATCAACGTTCAAATACATTGCAATATAAATTTATCCAGCTTGTATAAAAATAATCATTATCTCGTTGTCTCTAACCATATTTCATGGCTGGACATTATCGTTCTTAATGCATTAGCTCCAGTAAGTTTTGTTGCTAAGGATAATATTAAGTATTGGCCTATTATTAATTTATTAGCTAAGTCCTGCGACACTATTTTTATCAATCGAGATTCGTTAACTGATGTTCGACGAATTTTTTCGAAAGTGGAGGCCATGTTAGAGAAAAATAGTATTTGTATTTTTCCAGAGGGAACATCAACTAATGGGAGTTTGGTTTTACCATTTAAGTCTAATCTCTTTCAGGCGGCTATTAACAGCAAAAAAGATATTTTGCCTATTGCCCTCGAATATCATAATAATGATGAGTTACTTGTTGAAATTGGCTATTATGGGGACATCTCATTAATCTCTTCGATTTGGAATGTGGTTGGTCTAAATAATATTAAGGTAAGATTGACAGTGTTGCCAGTCATTAAAAGCAACCTAGACAGGAAATTATTAGCCCAATCTGCCTTTCAAAAGATACGAGCAATTATAGCAAGGTAATTCGAAAATTACTTTTGGTCTTTTCTAGAGAAAGTGCTTCTTTGGTAATTCCAAACTTAATAAATGGATACTCACTAATCCATGATTCATCAACTATTATATTTATCTTCCCATCCTCCTCTGCTATTTTAATTTCTGGTATCTTATGATTTATTCTTTTTTTAAAAAAAATAAAACTTAATCGCAAGCAAATCAATGCCGACCAATCGACATAACACGATGATAAATTAAGTTTATCTAATCTTCCTCTGTGGCATAAAACCAAACTTGAGAGTCTTGCCTGATCACTTTTACTAAACGCTGTTAACTCTTTATTTGAGATAATGTAGCTTGAGTGTTGCTGGTATTGTCGAAAATTAATTACTAGGCCAATTTCGTGAAGCATACAAGCCCACTCTAAAATTTTTTTTGTATTCTTGTAGTCTTGATCTTTTTTTTGAGATATTTTCTTATACAGTTGATTGCAAAAAGTAATCATTCGATCAGCCTGGCTTTTGTCAATCGTAAACTGTTCTGCCCAGTCTAAAACTTCCTGTTCTCGACGATCCATCTTCTTTTCGTATTCTTTAACTGGTCTTATTTTTTTATTTGAAGCTACATATTTAGAGCCTTTTTTATGAATCTTGCTAATAATTGCCTCATGAAGAGCGCCATAAATAATAGCTGACTCAGAAACTTCCATTGATTCTATTTCAAATTCTTGAAAAATTGCAATCAAGATAGAGAGGCCTCCTCCAATAACCGGCTTTCTATCTGACTTTAATCCAGAAATTTTTAGATTATCAACTGTTTTTGATTTGATTAATTCTAACTTAATAGCTTCTAGGCCACTTCGTGTAATAATTCCACCTAAATTAGTTACAGGAAGAATGGGGTTATCGTTGAAATGATTTGCTGAAATGATGTCAGCGATAGCGCGACAGGTCCCTGAAGAGCCTATAACTTGGTTCCAGGTCAATCCTAAATATTTCTGGCTCACGGCCTTAACCATCTTAGCTGATTCTGCTATTGCAAATTCAAAATTTTGCTGATTAAATTTACCATCATTAAAAAAAACTTTATTGGTTGTTACACAACCAAGCTGTAATGAATCATAAGTTTTAATTTTATTATTTTTACCTACAATCAATTCTGTTGAGCTACCGCCAATATCAATCACAAACCGATTGTCCTCACAAATAGGCGATACATGCTCCGCTCCGGTAAAAACAAGCCTGGCTTCATCTTCCCCAGAAATCACATTTATTGGAAATCCAAGTAATTTTTCACCCTCTTCAATCAAAAATTTAGCATTTTTTGCGATACGAAATGTATTTGTAGCTATAACGCACACATTTTTTTTTGGGAAATTTTGAATTCTATCCCCAAATCGCATTAGTGTATTCAATGCTTTATTTATGGTCTCATCATCAAGCTTATTGTCTTTATCCAGTCCATTTGCCAGTCTGATGGTTGATCTTATCGTATCTATTTCTTGAAGGTGGAATGAGCCAGCATGATTCTTGACTCGGGCAATCATTAATTTAAAACTATTAGAACCAAGATCTATGCCGGCAACTAATTGATCTGGGATTTTTGATGAATCATCCATTTATTTTATAATTAGAATTAGAATTCCCCTATACTACATTATCTCTGTAGTATCTATATGTCATCATCATCAGTTTTTATAAGTTTGTTGAAATGACATGAATTTGTCATAAAAAATATTTATAAAGTTATGAATGAATAAAAATAAACCATTAATTTATCAAAATAGAGAAAAGAGTTTACTAAATTTCAATCATCGCGTCTTATCTTTTGCTGAAAACCAAAAAATTCCTTTAATCGAACGATTTAAATACGTTTGCATTGTAAGTAGTAATCTGGACGAATTTTATGAAATACGTTATGCCTCGCTTCTAGAACAAGATATGAATTCAAAAACGACATATACCTCAGATGGTTATTTAATTAGTGATTTACTCGATTCAATTGGCGCGGAAACAAAAGTGCTAAACGATAAAATTCAAAAATTACTTTATAGAGATATTATTCCGCAATTGGAAAAAGAAAATATATTTCTTATAACAGATAATAAGTGGCCAGTTCATTTAGATAATTGGACACTTAATCTTTTTAGGAATCACATTCAGCCTTTATTAACACCAATTGTAATTAATGAATCGAGACCTTTTCCTAATATTATAAATAAAGCATTGTCTTATTTGGCTGTTCTTCATAATTCTGAGGTACCAGAAAAAAAATTATTGTCAGTTATCCAAGTCCCCCACTCTGTTCCAAGAGTTTATGAGGTGCCAAGTCGTATTGCACAGAAAACCAAAAGCTTTATTTTTTTAGGGGCTTTAATGCGTCACTACATTAACCGACTCTTCCCTGGCTACATCATTATAAATTCTTATCAATTCAAGTTAACTCGTAATTCTGATCTTTTCATCTCTGATGATGTAAATGACTTACGTATTGCACTTAAAGGTAAGCTCACAACCCGGAATTTAGGAAATGGCGTTAGGCTAGAATGTTCAACCAGGATGCCAAAAGAGATGGTAAGGTTTTTGGGGAAACAACATCACATTCGTGATGACTGTATTTTCCCAGTTCGAGGTCCTAGTAATCTTTTCCGTCATATTGGTTTGCTTAGTGATATAAAAAAACCTACGCTGAAATACCCGCCATTTGTTTCATTCAATCCTTTAAAAACCTGTTCTAATTCCATATTTGAATGGATAAGTATCAAAGATAGATTACTTCATCATCCCTATGAGTCCTTCGATCCGATTATCAACCTTATTAACCAAGCAGCTAGCGATCCAGATGTATTAAGTATAAAACAGACAATATATAGAACGGGTGCTCATTCCCCAATCATGGATGGGTTAATAAATGCCGTCCAGAATGGTAAGGACGTAACTGTTGTTATTGAATTAATGGCAAGATTTGATGAAGAAACAAATGTTCACTGGTCATCGGAATTAGAGAGAGTAGGAGCCCATATTATCCATGGCCATCTCAATTTGAAATGTCATGCAAAAATGATTCTCATTACTCGTAGGGAATTTAACATCAAGACAAATAAATTTCATATTGTTCATTATGCTCATTTAGGCACTGGAAATTATTCTCCGGAAAATGCTAAGAGCTATACAGATTTCAGTCTATTCACTGCAAACAAAGATATTTGTTCAGATGTTCATAAAGTTTTTGCAGAATTAGCAGGAAGCGCAAAAAATAATACATTAAAGTTTCTCTGGCATTCACCAAAAACCAATCGAGCAAATCTTATAAAATTAATAAAATACGAAACAAGACTTGCAAAATCGAGCAAGCACGGTGGGCAAATTATTGCTAAGGTAAACTCACTGATTGACCACGAAATCATTGATTTACTCTATAAAGCATCAAATGCTGGAGTAATAATTGATCTAATAGTTCGTGGCATGTGTTCTCTTAGGGCAGGAATTCCAAACCTCTCTGAAAATATAAAAGTTCATTCTGTTATTGGTCGGTTCTTAGAGCATCACCGCATATACTTTTTTGGGAATAATAATGATCCGAAAGTTTTTCTGTCTTCAGCAGACTGGATGGAACGAAACTTGTCTAGAAGAACCGAAGTTACATTTCCCGTTTTAGATTTAGATCTTAAGAATAGAGTAATTCTTGAAGGACTTAATATGATGGCACTCGATAAGGACAACTGGAAGCTAATGCCAGATAATAATTATCTAAAAAGAAAGAATAAAAAAAACGAATTACCAGCGCAGATAAAATTATTAAAAGAAATCGCCACTAGCAAAATTGCTTAATTTATATTTCAATTAATTGAAATTTTTTTTTAGATCGTTCGTGATGTTTTATGACAGTCTTGTAAAAATTACTCAATTTTTTCGCCTGATCTTTTGCAGACCAATTTTCCTTAACATATTTAAATGCTTCATCGCTCATTCTTCGATATAGTTCTTCGTCTGATAACAGCTCGGCTACTCGATCTGAGAAATGTTGGATATCATCTTTTGCTATTAACGACCCCTTTCCTTCGAACAGTATAGATGCAGTTCCTAGTTCTGCAATTCCAACAACGGGCGTACCTTGCGCCATTGCTTCTAATAATACAATTCCTTGTGTTTCACTTTTTGAGGAAAATACAAAAATATCTGCTGCAGCATAACATGCTGGTAATTCATCCATCTGATCTAAGTATTCAATCATTTTTACGTTGTTCGTTATACCTAATATTTTTATTTCATGCCTAATGTCATTTTCTGCTGGACCTTCGCCAGTGACTAGCAACAGAGTATTTGGATGTTTATTAAGGAGTATCTTAAACATTCGAAGTAAGAACAAAATATTTTTTTCATGCGCCACTCTTCCTACAAACAATAATACTTTTTGTGTTGTTGGTATATTCTGTGCCAATCTAAATGCCTCTCCAGAATGTCTCGTAAAATATTTTTCCTCTAACCCAGTTGGAATTACTTCTGCGAGCGTATTTATCTGATACTTTCGTAAAATATCCAACATTGGCTGTGATGGAGATATTATTCCATTAACCGCGTTACATTGTCGTCTTGATATCCACCTTGCATAGTGACGCGAAATAAATTCCGGTATAAATGGCAAATAATGATGCAGGTAATTTTCAAAAAACGTATGGTAGGTCTCCACGCACGGTATTGATACTAATTTACTAATTTTCAATCCTAAATAATGCGCAACAAACGGAGTGTGTATATGAATTACATCAAAATTCTCTTTTTTAATCCATGGTATTAATTTTTTTACCTTGAAATAGTCCATGAGTCGATCTTCTGGATCAAAATAAATTTTTCTCGAGGATATTCGTGTGATCCATTTTTCCTTATATTTGTCTTCATCATCATAGTCTGGTGCAATAAGGTGTACTTCGTGTCCCAAATCAATCAGCTCTTTTCTAAATGTTCTAATTGATGTTGATACACCATTCACTCTTGGAAAGTAGACGTCTGATATAAATAGAATTTTCACCTTAAATGTTCGATTTTAATAGCGGGTATAGAATTTCTGAGGCCCATGCAATTTCTATTCCAATGATTGCCCCCATAAGTACATCAGACGGGTAATGAAGGCCTAGAATCACTCTAGACAAACTAATCAACAAGGTTAGTATTAATAAATATGGAAATAATGCAGGGTAATAACTGCTACAAATTAATGTAAAGATTACTGCATGTAATGTGTGTCCGGAAGGGAAGCTAAATTGATCTAATATTTTTCCCTGTAACTGTATTTTTTGACTAACCTGATAGGGTCTTGGTCTAGAAATTTTATGTTTTAACCATTTATAAATTAGTGTTCCAATTCCTCCTGAGATTATCATATGGCTAACAGCCTCTAAACCATTATTACCACCCATTAATATTAGACTGATCATTAAGCAATACCAGACTAGTCCATCACCTAGGCGGCTTATAGCAACAAAAAATAATTTTATTAGGTCATATTCACTGGAACGGTTTAGCATAAGACACATATTTGTATCTAATTTTTGCAGTTGACCTAGGGTCCATCTAATTTTTTTTGTCATAATTTAGGATAAACCTCAACATTTAATCCCGAGATTAAACCTGAATTATTAAAATTTTATGACAGCTTTTAACTCTTATGGAATTGAGTGCTATAGCTTCTTATCGTATCTAGCATGCATTGAACATTTTCTGGTGGGGTAAATTGTGTTATGCCATGTCCTAAATTAAAGATATGGCTCTCACCATAACCGTAATCGTCTAATATTTTCTTGACAGCTGATTCAATAGCTTCTGGGCTTGACAATAAAATAGCGGGGTCAAGGTTTCCTTGCAAGGTAATATCCTGGCCTACTATTTTTCTGGCGTGGTGAATGTTTGTTTGCCAATCTAATCCAATGGCATTCGCACCGATTTTTGATTGGGCATTTAGCCACTGTCCTCCGCCCTTTGTAAATATTATCTTTGGAATTTCTTCATAGCCTAATAAATTAAGATTTGAAATAATCACCTGCATATAATTTAATGAATGGCTTTCATATTCTGAATGAGCTAATGCACCTCCCCAAGAATCGAAAATCATTACTGCATCTACGCCAGCTTCAATTTGACATGCTAAATATTTAGTCACAGTTTCGGTGTTTATTTTCAAAATATGGCTTATTAAATCTGGTCGTGCATATAACATTTTTTTAATACTAAGAAAGTCAGTGCCACCCTGTCCTTCCACCATATATGTGGCTAGTGTCCACGGACTTCCTGAAAACCCAATTAATGGAACCCTCTGGTTAAGAGCCTTCTTTATTGATCGAACCGCACCAAAAACATAATCTAACTTTTCCTCTACATTCGGAATGTCTAATTTCTGTATGGCTTTCTCGTCCTTTAAAGGCCTCTCAAATTTTGGACCTTCACCTTCCACAAAATACAAACCGAGTCCCATCGCATCCGGGATAGTCAGAATGTCTGAAAATAAAATTGCAGCGTCAAGTTTTGGGTAGCGATCAAGAGGCTGAAGTGTCACCTCTGTGGCAAAATCTGCATTTTTGCACAAATCTAAAAAGCTTCCAGCATTTTTTCGAGTATTACGATACTCTGGTAAATATCGACCTGCCTGTCGCATCATCCATACAGGTGTATAAGCTGTTGGTTGTTGTTTTAATGTTCTGAGAAATGTGTCGTTTTGAAATTCAGTTGTCATAGTCTGATTATTATTTATCATCAGTAAAAATATCGGGAGTAATAATATCAATCACGTCGATGATTGTTTCTCCAGCAGAAACTACAGTAGATCCGGCTGCGTCCGCAACTGTTGCTGTTGTCATGCATCCTGAAAGGCTTAGATTTAACATGATCAAAAGGCACAGGTTAAGTGCATTTATAAATTTATCGAGGTAAATTGCTCGATCCCATTAGAAACTCGTCAACAGCACGCGCACATTGCCTACCTTCTCGAATAGCCCAAACTACCAATGACTGGCCCCTTCTCATATCTCCCGCCGCAAATACTTTTTTGCGCGAGGTGTAATATGAGTCGTCCCCTTCTGTGGTAGCCTTTGCATTTCCACGTTGATCTTTCTCGATCCCAAATTTATCAAGCACGTTCTTTTTAGGGCCCATAAAACCCATGGCCAATAAAACTAAATCTGCTTTCATTCTAAACTCGGAGCCTGGAATTTCTTGCATCTTACCGTCCTTCCATTCCACCTTAACCGCGACCAATTCTTTGACTTTTCCATTCTCGCCCTCAAAGGCTTTAGTTGCGATTGACCAATCTCTTTCGCAGCCCTCTTCATGTGAACTTGATATTCTCATCTTTAGAGGCCAATTAGGCCATATTAATGATTTATCTTCTTGCTCAGGTGGTTGCGGCATTAATTCAAACTGAGATATTGATGTTGCGCCATGACGGTTAGAGGTCCCAACACAATCAGAGCCTGTATCTCCTCCACCTATAACAACCACATGCTTTCCAGTTGCCATAATCTGATCTATAACCGTATCCCCTGCATTAATTTTATTTTGAGATGGGAGAAAATCCATAGCAAAATGAACCCCATCTAATTCTCTCCCAGGAACAAGTAAGTCTCTTGGCCATTCTGCGCCGCCGGCTAAAACTACTGCATCAAAATCATTAATGAGGCTTTCAGGATCAACGTTCTCTCCAACATTTTGATTGGTTTTAAACACAACGCCTTCCGCTTCCATTTGTTCTACACGTCGATCAATATGAATCTTTTCCATTTTAAAGTCAGGAATACCATAACGAAGTAGTCCACCAATGCGGTCATTTTTTTCTAAAATAACTACATCGTGTCCAGCCCTGGCTAATTGTTGTGCGGTGGCTAATCCTGCCGGGCCTGATCCAACAACTGCAATCTTCTTACCTGTTTTATTTTTTGGGGGCTGAGGTACTACCCAATTATTTTCCCATGCCTTATCAATAATGGCATGCTCAATTGATTTAATTCCAACAGGATCAGAATTAATATTCAGGGTGCAGGCTGCCTCACAAGGTGCAGGGCAAATACGACCGGTAAATTCTGGAAAGTTATTCGTTGAGTGAAGCACATCAATTGCAGCTCTCCAGTTTTGTTTATAAACCAGATCGTTCCAATCAGGAATAATATTATTAACAGGGCAACCATTATTACAAAATGGAATTCCGCAATCCATGCACCGAGCGCCTTGAATTTTAGCTTCCTCATCGGTTAAATGAAGAACAAATTCTTTATAGTTTTTGACGCGATCCTTCGTAGGTAGATTTTGTTCGGCCAGTCTCGGAAATTCTATGAACCCTGTTATTTTACCCATCTACGCCGCCTCCTTTTTTGATGCATCCTGGATTTCCTGCAACGCACGCTTATATTCCATCGGGTAAACTTTTACAAATAAATTAAGATGATTATCCCAGTCTTCAATAATTTTTTTAGCTATTGGACTTTCAGTGAAAGCATGGTGGTTAGTCACAAGCGTTCTTAACCATTTTTCATCGCTTACATTTAAATGTTGTGGTTCGTTCGATTGTGCACTTTCTTTTTTTACCTTTTCCAATGTCACCATCGAGTGATTACAATAATCCTTAAAGGTATTATTAGGGTCATAGACATAAGCAATGCCGCCTGACATGCCTGCCGCAAAATTTTGTCCCGTATCACCAAGTACGACAACTGTACCACCCGTCATATATTCGCAGCCATGATTTCCTAAGCCTTCAACAACTGCTGATGCGCCTGAATTACGAACACAGAACCGCTCTCCGGCTATGCCTCTAAAATAAGTTTCGCCCGATGTAGCTCCATACATCACCGTGTTGCCTACAATAATATTTTTTTCATTAATGCCTTTAAAATTCTGAGGTGGGCGAATAATTATGTGGCCTCCGCAAAGGCCTTTACCTACATAATCATTACCTTCACCATGCAGCTCGAATGTAATGCCTTTTGCCAAGAAGGCGCCAAAGCTCTGTCCTGCTGTGCCAGATAAATTCACACGAATAGTGTCGTTTGGCAAACCGTC
Source organism: Methylophilales bacterium (assembly GCA_013205275.1). Classification (GTDB taxonomy): domain Bacteria; phylum Pseudomonadota; class Gammaproteobacteria; order Burkholderiales; family Methylophilaceae; genus BACL14. The sequence continues at coordinate 16,828 of JABMNG010000186.1, forward strand.
ATTGCCATAGCGCTTGGCAATTTCATGCGACAACATGGTTCCTACTGTCCGATTTGTATTGTTGATTGGTA
>JABMNG010000187.1 GCA_013205275.1 Methylophilales bacterium
GCAAAAGATGGGCGCTATATAGCTATGGACTTTGGAATTATGGGGACATTAAGTGATAAAGATAAACATTATTTGGCCCGTAATTTTGTCTGCTTTTTTAAAAGGGATTACCGCGGAGTGGCAGAAGCACACATCGAATCTGGTTGGGTTCCGCCTGAAACATCAATAGATGACTTTGAAAATGCTATTCGGTCAGTGTGTGAGCCTATTTTTGAAAAGCCCCTTAAAGAAATTTCTTTTGGTAAACTTTTAATCCGTCTTTTTCAAACATCCAGAAAATTTAATATGGAAATACAGCCTCAGTTAACTATGTTGCAAAAAACACTCCTCAATGTTGAGGGCTTAGGTAGAGATTTAGATCCGAATCTTGATTTGTGGAAAACTGCCCGTCCTTTTCTAGAGAAATGGCTAAAAGCACAAACTGGGCCAAAAAATATTTTGAAATTACTAAAAAAAGAAATACCGTCATGGGTGAGTCTTGTTCCTGAAATACCAAGGGTTCTCCATGCTTACCTAAAAAATAATGAATATAAAAACAATACTAATACGAACAATAATCTTCAACAGTCGATCGACAACCTTATTAACTCACAGAAACTAACTAAAATAATTTTTACAGTTATATTGTTTTTGTTTATGATTTTATTTTATATGATCATGAAATAAGATTTCCAATGTTAATTATATTTGTTACTTTATATATTTTCTTATCTGTCGCTATTGGTTTATTTGTTTCTAGAAAAGTTAAGACTAGTAGAGACTTTGCAATGGCCAATAGAAGCTTACCTCTCCCAATAGTTATTGCCTCTGTTTTTGCAACTTGGTTTGGTGCCGAAGCAGTTTTTGGTATCTCTGCAACATTCGTGGATGAGGGTTTAAATGGAGTAGTCGCTGATCCTTTTGGCGCCAGTCTATGCTTAATAATTGCTGGGATAATTTTCTCAAAGTACTTATACAAACTTAACATGATTACCCTAGGTGATTTTTATAGAAAACGATATAACAAAACTATAGAAATCATTACCACTGTCATTATTATGATTTCATATTTAGGTTGGGTAGCTGCACAAATTACTGCCATTGGTCTTATATTAAGCGCACTAACTAACGGCCAAATTAGTGAGTCATTGGGCATGATTCTTGGTACGCTAATTATTATCTCTTATACATCTATTGGGGGGATGCTCTCAATAGCAATATTAGATTTTGTTCAGATGCTGGTGATTATAATCGGGTTAATTATTATCAGTTATTATGTAGTAGGGCTAACTGGAGGAATTACTCCAGTAATCAATGCTGCAAATAACGCTGGAAAATTAGATTTTTTTCCTAAGGGTGACATTTTTTTATGGCTTAGTTTTCTGGCCAGCTTTATTACAATGATGCTTGGATCTATAACTCAACAAGATGTGTATCAAAGAATAACCTCAGCTAAAAGTGCAAAAATTGCATTATGGGGGTCTATCTTTGGTGGTTTGATTTACTTTATATTTGCATTTATTCCTATGTTTATTGCTTACTCAGCAATACTCATTCACCCTGATTTCACAGTCAATATAAGCGAAATTAATACACAGAGTATGCTTCCAACTTTTATCATTCAATACACCCCACTGTTTGCTCAAATTCTATTTTTTGGTGCTGTTCTTTCTGCAATCATGAGCACCTCATCAGCAACAATTCTAGCGCCTTCAGTTTTGTTCGTTGAAAATATTTTGAAAGGGTTTATTCCACAGATGACCGATAAAAAAACACTCTTATTTATGCGGTTAACCTTAGTAGTATTTTCTTTTATTGTGCTTATTTATGCTTTAAATTCTGAATTGTCTATTTTTGGTATGGTGGAATCAGCCTACAAGGTTACATTGGTAGGTGCTTTTACACCCCTAATATTTGGTATATTTTGGAAAAAATCTAATGACATGGGTGCATTTATGTCAATTATTGGTGGTGTGGGATCATGGTTAGTTATTGAATTATTGTATGGCGATGAGTTTATTATTCCCTCACAATTAGTTGGGCTTGCAATAAGTATCTCAGGAATGCTAATAGGATCTATTTTCTTCAAAACAAATCTTAAAAATAAACTTATTATTTAATAAATTCTACTTTTGACAATTTTTACAATAGAAGCTGGATCTTTGTCCTAAGGTAATTTGAAGGATTGGATGATCACATAAATAACATGGCATACCTTTGCGTGCATAGACGTGATGTTCATTTTGAAAATATCCACTCTTTCCATCTACGTCAAAAAAATCATTTAGGGTGCTGCCACCTTTATTTATTGCATTCTCAATAACGTCTTTAATTGCGTCAACTATACTTTTAATTTCATCTTTGGAGATTTTATGTGCCGGCCTATGAGGTTGAACCCTGGCTTGGAATAATGACTCACTAGCATAGATATTACCAACACCAACAACAACATGGCTATTCATAATCGCATTCTTTATGCACACTGACTTATTTCTAAGTTTTTCATAAAGATAATCAGCACTAAATTCATTATCTAAAGGTTCTGGGCCTAAACTCATAATTAACTTATGTTGATAGGGGTCATCCTCTGTCCATGTTATGGAACCAAACCTTCTAGGATCTCGATAACGTAATATTTTATTTTCTGGGCCATTAAAAATTATATCAACATGATCATGTTTTTGGACCGCCGACTTTTTCGAGGCAATACACAGGCGCCCAGACATTCCTAAATGAATGATTAAGGTTCCAATAGGGAAACTAGCAAAAATGTACTTACCCCTTCGCTGGAGACCAACCAATGGCATGTCTTTTAAAATACTATTAAGCGCTAAATTGACAGGCCATCTTAATGAAGAATTACGAATAACTACTTGGGAGACCTTATGGTTAATTAAAGGCATTAATCCTAACCGGGTAATTTCTACCTCCGGCAATTCGGGCATTACTTTTCCTCTTTAGCGATGACATTTGGATTCAGCATTGTGAACCCAAGGTCTCCTGGAAAGTGGTAGAGTAAATTCTCGTCTTTTCTAAGAAGAAGTAGTTCTGGAGACTCTTGAATCCGATAAAAGGTAATTTTTTTATTTCCATGTAATACAACATCAAAACTTTTATGGCCTGCGCGTGGATCCAGCTTATAAAATTCCACTGATTTTGCTGCTATAGCATTCCAGGTTAGATTAAACCATTCGTCCATATCAGCTCCACTAACTAATATATCTGACCCTAAGGCCTTCCACTTACCGCCTTCAAGAGATAATTTTAAACCTACGCCTTGCCATTGTTCTAATCGGGAAAAATCATAGCCTATTATTTTTTCATCGGACGCTATGGGGGTTTTATTTATTAGCTCAAGCGGCTCAAAGGATGATGTCTCCGAGAAGCCTCCATTCACTATAAAAACATTGCCGCCATAAAAAAGGTATTGATTTTCTGTTATTGGGTTATATGTTCCAAATAAAAACTCTTCTTTATGTTTTACACCAGTAAATGTGATTTTTAATTTTGGCTGATCAAGTCCGTACTTTGCTAAATCGTCTGCACTTAATTTTTCTGAACTTGTGGTAGCTATTAATGAAAGAATTCTATACACATAAAGCTCGTCCGCTCTGGCTTCATATGGGGCTGTCATTAGCCACCCGTTTGCGCTTAACTTAAATGAAGTTTTTGCTCTGTCGGGAAAATTAATGGTTATTTCATTAAAGTCAGAAAGTTTGAGATCTGAAATCGCATGGCCAATTTTTTTTTCTGGCTCCTTATTGACGAAGGTAAAAGCATAAATTACACCGGCCAACAATAATATTAGCATTAGAATATTAACTAGCCATCGACCATTCATGGTCTATACCTTCCTTCTACGGTGCCACTGCCAGAAACCATAGATAAACAACCCTATGGGAATAAAGTATTGAAACGCATGGAATACCGTCCAGGCTATCATGAATGACCTGCTGTCCTCAGGGATCACAACATTAATGTCCTTGAGCGGCATCGGCTGAATTGTAATGAGTCGATCATCTCCGGCCAACCAATTCATAATATTTACACCCAAATCGAGATTTCCGCCTGATGTAATAAGGTTGTTAGATAAAAATGATGAATTTCCCACAACAATTACCCTTTGTCCTTTTTTTTCATAAGTTCTTTTAAGGGCTACAGCAATATTGATAGGGCCCTTCTTGTCGAATTTTGAATCATATGTGAGTTGCTTATCTTGATCTTTTTTCTTTGAACTCACCCAACCATTAGGAGCGACATCAATTAAATTACTAACCTCCCAACCATTCTCAAATGTACCCTTGGCAATTACTTCATGGGCATTAAGATACTGCGTTCTCAACATAAAATTATTTGTAATGGGATGGTCGCCGTAAGCTAGAGCAAAAGAAACATTTTCACTCGCGCCGTATTGAAGTGATGAAGGATCAATAACTTTGCTGTCTGAAATAGTAACCCCTAAATAAGCTGCTACCTTATCAAGTCCGCGTAAATTATTGTCATCTAAGAGCCATAGTAAATTACCTCCACTATTGAGATACGTCAGTATTTTATTCGCCTCAACCTTGGTAACATCAACCTTTGGGCTTGCAATAACGAGCATTGCTCCTTCATCAGGAACCCTGTCCAGCACAGTTAAGTCTGGATTAGAAAACTTAAGACCTTTATTTTCAAGCTGTTTACCAAACTCACCTAAATCATAATTTTTTAAGCCTCTTAAGTTTTTTTCGCCGTGACCATCAAGATACATAACCGGTTTATTGTTTGTCCTGGACAACCTTACAAATAGATTAGTTAGGTCTTGTTCAGCAAATGGTGGGGTAATATGCTCTGTTCGCTTGTTGTATTCAACAACAACCTCTCCATCTACTCGAACACCCATGTCTTGGGCAAGCTTTGGCTCCTCAACTGGGTTGATGAACTTAATTTTAATATCGCTTTTAGATCTTTGATATTTTGCAATAAAATTAATAATCCCCTGTCTGAAAGTATTTCCATTATTTGCATCGTCATTAGTGGCAAAAATGGTTAAATTAATTGGGCCACTCATTTGCTCTAGAATTTCAATGCTACCTTTCGTAAGGACACTTCGGTTTGCTTGGGTCATATCCTTAACAAACACAAATTGATTCGACAAAAACCCAGCAAGAATAACGAGCGATAAGAATAGAAAAACAAATAAACTGTTTTGAACAATATATTGTAATTTAAGCTTTCTGTTAATTTTCATATTTTAAATCACCCACTCAATCTATCTGAGTCTAATCGTCTTATAGTTAGAGTTAGAAATGTCGCAATAAATAAAATAAAATAAACTACGTCAGAACTATCAATAACCCCCCGTGTAAATGCCTGGTAGTGCTTGGTTAGCGATACATAATTAAACCAATGACTTGGATCGCTTGCGAAGTAATTAGATAAAACACCCATCGCAAATAAGGCGATAAAAGTTAAAATTGCCGCAATAATAGGCTGATTAGTTAGGCTTGAAAAATAAATTCCCAGTGAGGAAAAGCTAGCCACTAACAACATCAATCCAAAAGAATTTCCTAGTAAATAACCAAAATCAATATCTGCCCAAATATTAAGTGTCGATAACATCACAAAAATATATATAATTAATATAGCTAAAAAGAGGACTAACCCAAGAAATTTTCCTAGCACTATTTCGGTTAATGTAATTGGCGCACTAAATAGAAAAGGGAGTGTTTGATTTCTTCTTTCCTCACTGATTAATCGCATTGTTAATAGGGGCGTAGCAACTGTCATTAAGAAATTAGCTGCGCCATAAACGGTTTGCCCGACAAATATAGTGACACCTACTCTCTCAGCCGGGCGGATGGATCCTGACATAATTTGAAAATAATTATTCACTCCGTCTAGGTACATAAACCCAAAACCAAACATCAGAAGTGATAGAATAATCCATCCCATTGGGGACGAAAAAACACTTTTCAGTTCTTTTCTAGCTATATTAATAATCATATGTAATAACCTAATACCTTTATTTGCTTGTCAGTTGCGTTAATTGAACAAAAATATCTTCTAAGCTAGTAATGTCGGGCGCAACATGAAATAATCCCCAGCCCTTTTTAATAGATATCGTAACAATTTCTTCTGCCGGAATGTAGGTTCCTTTAAAATGAATTCGAAACATACCATGCTCAACCTTCTCTACTAATGTGACACCATCGATCAGTGAGATCTCCTTGATCGATGGAGGTTTTGAGAGGCCTACTAGTAATTTATTGCCTTTTCTTTGTTGCTTCAGGTCATCAATCGAACCATGAAACACTAAGCTGCCTTTATCGATAATTTGAACGCGATCACAGACCATTTCAACTTCCGGCAAAATATGAGTTGATAAAATTACGCTATGTTTTTTCCCAATATCTTTAATGAGCTTTCTAATCTCTCTTATTTGTATAGGGTCCAATCCAACGGTTGGCTCATCTAATATAACTATTTCGGGCTCATGAATTATCGCCTGTGCAATTCCTACTCTCTGTTGATATCCATTTGATAAATTTTCAATTAGTCTTTTACTCATATGACCCAGGCCGCATTTATCTTTTGCTGCCTCAACAGATTTTCTTATTTTTCTTGAGTCTACCTTATGAAATCTTGCAGCAATTGTTAAAAACTCATCTACCGTAAATTCTTTATAAAGTGGCCTCATTTCAGGAAGGTAGCCAATGTTTCCCTTGGCCTCCTTGGGCTTGTCTATAATATCTACTCCGCAAATCCGAATGGCCCCCTCAGTCGGTGCCAAATTGCCTGTAAGCATTCTCATTGTTGTTGATTTTCCAGCGCCATTCGGGCCTAGAAAACCCAAAACCTCACCTTTGTTAAGATGAAAGCTAACATTCTTTACTGCATGATTTGCACCAAACAATCTAGATAGGTCAATTGCTTCTAAGGTATGAGTTGCCATAAGTTTAATCCGTGATTGATTAGTTTAAGTAGGGTCTGACAATAAAAATATAATGTAATGTTTAATATTATAGATATAAAATATTTAAGAAAAATGAATTATAAGCAAAAAATGTGGTCTTTTATAGTAAATATTGAAGGGTAGATAATTTAGTTTACACTTAACCCTAACCTTAATAGTAATTTAATTTAATTTAACCATAATGATAAAAAACAAACTAACACGCTTTTTTTTAGCTTTTATTACCACATTAAGCCTAAATGCAAACGGCATTGAAGCTGACGTATTTGATGAGAATAAGCCGGCTGTCATTCAAAGCGCTAATGCCGAATTTATTTATAAATTTTTACTAGCTGAAATTGCCACTCAAAGAGGTGATCTTAATTCAGCTGGGCACCTTTATCTAGACCTCGCTAAATTAACCAAAGATGTTTCATTGGCTCAAAGAGCTACAGACATTGCTGGTCAGGCTAGAAATGGGCGCTTAGCTATGGATTCAGCTGAGGTATGGTTAAAACTTGACAATACCTCTGTTGCGGCAGAGCAAGTCCTAGCAGAACTATTCATTGCAAGTGGCAATCTTGGAAAAGCCAAGCCACTAGTAGAAAAGCTGCTAAGGGAACAAGAAAAAAGCCGCGCCGATGGCTTTATGTACTTAAATGGTATTTTAACTAAAGTTGAAAATAAGAAGAATGCCCTGAGATTTGTTTTGGAAATTGCAAAGCCATACGATGGTATGCCAGAAGCTCATTTTATTATTGCTCATGCGGCCTTCATGGCGGGGGATAAAAAATTGGCTGAGTCTGAACTTGATGTTGTGGAAAGACTTAATCCTAGCTGGGAAACTTCGGCGCTTTTTAAAGGCTATATGTTGGCAAGGGATTGGCCAGAAAAAGCCTCCTCCTTCTACCAAACCTTTCTTGAAAAAAATCCTAAATCAAACGAGGTGCGTCTGGAGTATGCAAAGACATTAACAAATTTGAAGGATTATGAGGCTGCAAAAAAAGAATTTTTAAAGCTTGTTAATGGGTCATTAGCATCTCCAGAAATTAGCTTAACAGTTGCATTACTTTCTTTGGAATTAAA
>JABMNG010000188.1 GCA_013205275.1 Methylophilales bacterium
ATTAATGCAATGATAAAGCCTACGTAGGAATTCTTTCTTTTTGTTTGAAAGTTAGTAAAACTTTGTCATGATGATCTATATCAATAGTTACCTCACCTCCATTAACTAATTTTCCAAACAGCAATTCATCGGCAAGAGCTTTTCTGATAGTGTCCTGAATTAATCGAGCCATTGGCCTGGCACCCATTTCTGGATCAAACCCAGTTTTAGCTAAAAACTTCTTAAGATTATCTGTAAAGGTTGCGTCTACTTTTTTATCATGTAACTGACTTTCTAATTGCATTAAAAATTTATCAACCACTTTGAGTATGACTTCATTATCAAGAGCAGAGAAAGATACAATCGCATCTATTCGATTTCTAAATTCTGGCGAGAATATTTTTTTTATTTCTGCCTGTTCGTCCCCAGTATGCTTATTCTGAGTAAAGCCAAAATTAGCTTTTGAGAGAAGTTCGGCGCCTGCATTTGTTGTCATAATCATGGTGATGTTTCTGAAGTCTGTTTTCCTTCCGTTACTATCGGTAAGAGATCCGTTATCCATAACCTGCAATAATATATTGAACACATCCGGGTGAGCTTTTTCAATCTCGTCAAGGAGTAATATTGCATAAGGTGTTTTGTTAACTTTTTCAGTCAACATTCCACCCTGGTCATAACCAACATAGCCAGGAGGAGCCCCAATAAGTTTAGAGACCGAATGCCGTTCCATAAATTCGCTCATATCTATTCTAATCAATTCAATGCCTAAGGTGTATGCTAGCTGTCTTGCAACTTCAGTCTTTCCAACGCCTGTCGGGCCGCTGAAGAGAAAGCTCCCTATAGGCTTATTGTCTAAACCCAAGCCGCTCCTCGCCATTTTTATTGCGTTTGCTAATGACTCGATTGCTCGGTCCTGGCCAAAAATTACTGCCTTTAGATCCCTCTCTAATGTCTTCAGAGCATTTCGATCATCCTTATTTATATTCTGAGGGGGTATTCTCGCAATTTTTGCAATCACATCCTCTATCTCTTTACTTCCAATAGTTTTCTTCTGTTTATTTTTTGGCAGTATTCTTTGCGCGGCTCCCGCCTCATCAATTACGTCAATTGCTTTATCGGGTAACTGACGATCATTGATGAATTTGGCTGATAATTCTGCTGCACTAATTAGCGCGGCCGGAGAGAATTTTACCTGATGGTGCTCTTCAAAATGTGATTTTAAACCTTTGAGAATGCTAATAGTTGTTTGAATATCAGGCTCTTCCACGTCAATTTTTTGAAACCTTCTTGTCAAGGCCTGATCTTTTTCAAATACCGTTCTATATTCTTGGTAAGTTGTTGCCCCAATGCATTTAAGGTCCCCTTTTGCCAAGGCTGGCTTTAGTAAATTCGAGGCGTCTAGCGTCCCGCCGCTTGCCGAACCCGCACCAATAATGGTGTGAATTTCATCAATAAAGAGAATCGCATTTTTTTGTTCTTTTAATTGTTGAAGTACATTTTTCAGGCGTTGTTCAAAGTCACCCCTGTACTTGGTCCCCGCAATGAGGGCACCCAAATCAAGTGAGTAAATTATCATTCCCTGAAGAACTTCTGGTATTTTCTTTTCCACAATTAACTTTGCCAGGCCTTCAGCAATCGCTGTTTTTCCAACCCCAGCCTCACCGACTAATAACGGATTATTTTTTCTGCGTCTGCATAAGATCTGAACAACTCTTTCGACTTCCATTTCCCTCCCAATTAAGGGATCAATTTTTCCTTCAGCAACCAATTTATTTAAGTTAACTGTATAGGTCTCTAAATTCTTATTGCCCTTTACTTCACCTTCGACATCATCTTGGGGCGGCTCTTTCCCAGCCGTATCTGCTGTTTTAGATATACCGTGGGCAATATAATTAACTATATCTAGCCTTGCTATTCCTTCTTGATGAAGAAAATAGACTGCGTGGGAGTCTTTTTCACCAAATATTGCAACGAGAACATTGGCGCCAGTAACCTCTTTTTTCCCTGACGATTGAACGTGCAGCATAGCTCTTTGAATGACTCTTTGAAAGCCTAATGTGGGTTGTGTGTCAACATCCTCTAATCCAGATACGAGGGGAGTATGCTCTTC
>JABMNG010000021.1 GCA_013205275.1 Methylophilales bacterium
GAATGTGCATTCATTCTTAAACTTAATGTCTCTAAACCCTTTAAAAATATCCAAGCATTAAAAGCGCTCATTGTTGGTCCAGCAGACCTTAAAAATGAATATACCTCATGCATATCCTTTGCGTTTCCTAATACTGCCCCACCAAGACACCTACCCTGACCGTCAATATATTTAGTTGCTGAGTGAATAATAATGTCGGCTCCAAATAAGATAGGTTTCTGAAGTGCTGGTGTACAGAAACAATTGTCAACGACCAGCTTAATATTGGAATTGTGTGCAATCGTGGCGAGCGCACTGATGTCACAAATTTCAGTTAATGGGTTCGACGGGGTTTCCACAAAGAATAATTTTGTATTCTTTCTTATCGAGCTCTTCCATTGATCAAGATCGGTAAAGTCAACATAAGTAACCTCTAACCCCCATCGACCTAAAATATTATTCAACAACTGAACGGATGTTCCAAAGATACTTTTAGAGACCACAACATGATCGCCACTATTACATAACGCCATAAAACAAGACAAAATTGCTGACATGCCACTCGCAGTGGCTACGCATTTTTCAGCCCCTTCTAATGCAGCAAGACGCTCCTCAAACATTGTTACTGAGGGATTAGTAAATCTTGAATAAACATTGCCTTTGTTTGTATTGGCAAACCTATCAGCAGCCTCTTTAGAGTTTTTAAACACAAAACTTGAGGTTAAGAATATGGCTTCTGAATGCTCTCCTTCTGCACTTCTTATAGAGCCAGCCCTTATTGCGTCGGTATTAAATTTATTTTTTTTCATGTTTTTTTATATTCTAAAATTATAAATATTTGTAGCAAGATCAACTGCTAAGCAATGACAGCTCAGCATCACTTTAGCAGTAATTTATTAAACACCCGCAAGCTGTTAATTTGAAATCGGCGTTGCTATTATTATGAAAAAGCATGGAGGCTCGTCAAGGCCAAGAAAGCTATGCATGCTCCTCCTCTGCAGAAGGATTAATTAGATTTAAATCAAGTTGAGTAGAAGAATTAGTCAAGGGCTCATTAATTGAATTTTCTGATCTTTTTAGCTCTATATTATTTAGATAAACATCATCAATATCACCAGTTACATACTTACCATCAAAACAAGAGCAATCAAAATCTTTTAGTAATGGGTTTTCTTGTGTGATATTTAGTTTTAAGTCCTCTAGATTTTGATAGATTAATCCGTCAGCACCTATCTCTTTACTAATTTGATCTTCATTACGCTCATACGCAATTAATTCAACTCGGGAAGGCATATCAATTCCGTAAACATTTGGATATTTAACAGGGGGTGCAGCAGATGCTAGATATACTTTTCTAGCACCCGCATCTCTAGCCATCTGAACGATCTCCTTAGACGTTGTTCCTCTAACAATCGAGTCATCAATTAATAAAACATTTTTATCTTTGAACTCAAACTTAATCGGGTTTAACTTTTGTCGAACGGATTTTTTTCTAAGCGCTTGACCTGGCATAATAAATGTTCTACCTATATATCTGTTCTTAATAAAACCTTCACGAAAATCTACCTTAAGATTTGCCGCGACCTGCTGAGCGCAGGGTCTGCTAGTATCAGGAATTGGAATCACTACATCAATCTTAATGTCACCCCATTCTTTTTTAATTTTTTTTGCTAATGTTTCACCCATATTTAGTCTCGTCTGATAGACAGACACACCATCAATCATTGAATCAGGCCTAGCAAGATATACATACTCAAAAATGCATGGGGTTTTTATCGCTGCGCCAATACATTTTTTCGAATAAAAATTACTGTCTAAATCAATAAAGATTGCCTCACCAGGCTCCACATCGCGCAATAATCTAAAGCCTAAAACATCAAGAGCAACACTTTCTGACGCGACTATATACTCCGGCCCCTCTTGAGTCTCTCTGATTCCAATGACTAAGGGTCTGATACCACAAGGATCTCGGAATGCAACTAAGCCAAAATTAGCGACCATAGACACGACAGCATAAGCCCCATGACAGCGCTTAAAAACTGTGGAAATTGCATCAAAAATAATATCAGAGGTTAATACATTTTTCTGTGTGGCTTGCTCAATTGAATGCGCCAGTACATTTAATAGAACCTCGGAATCAGAGTTAGTATTAATATGCCTCAGATCCTGTTTAAAGATATCTTCTTTTAGACGCTCAGCGTTTGTTAAGTTTCCATTATGGCCAAGAACAATGCCATAGGGAGAATTTACATAGAATGGTTGTGCTTCTGCAGTTGAGGATGATCCAGCTGTTGGGTACCTAACATGGCCAATACCGGCATTGCCAAAAAGGCCTCTCATATGCCTAGTATGGAAAACATCTTTTACATAGCCATTGTTCTTGTGCATATAAAAACGACCGTCATCGCAAGTTGCAATTCCGGCTGCATCTTGACCACGATGCTGAAGAACCAACAAGCCGTCATAAAGCATTTGGTTGACTGGTTGATTCGCTACAATGCCAATTATTCCGCACATAAGATTCTCGTATAAATTAGGTCAGCACACCGTCATATTTTACATTGATACGCCAATCAAAAGGTAAATATGGCAATGTTTTTTGCATGGTATCTTTAAGTAATATAACTACCTTTGATGAATACCATGACTCTGATAATTGAAATTCAGACTTTTCGGTAATATAAATAATTAACATAGATATTAAGATGCCACGAATTAATCCAAAAAAACCACCCATAAAAATATTAATAAAACTTAAGCCTACTGACATAATAAATCTATTGATTAGCTTAATAATTAACCCAGATATTATCAGGACTGCTATAAAAATTAAGAGGTAGACAATGACTTGATTAACAGAGGCACTAAAATTAAATGGTACATATGGAATGAGAAAGTTGCTAAATTGATTGGCGCAATAAAAGGCAAAGAATAGACCAATGAGGGCAAGGAGCTCTCTCACAAAACCACGATAAAAACCAAAAATCAATGATGCAAAAATAATAAATATTAGAAAAAAATCAATTAATACCATTTATTATTCCTGTTTGATAATGCCGGGGAGATTTGCGCTCTTAAATTTAGACAAAGCAAACTGGGCTTCGGTTTGTGAATTAAATGCTGTAGTTGTTAATTTTAATTTTTCTTTACCAGACATTTGAATTAACTCTAAGCGAGCATCATAACCTAATGACTTTATGGAGCTTAGAAGTTTGCTAGCATTACCCTCATCAGAAAAAATACCCACCTGGATAAAATATAGGCCGTCCTCAATACTCTCGTCACGAGAAAAATTAGATAGTTTTTTAACAATTATTGGGCTCTTCATATCCTGGGTTAATTTATCTTGGGCTTCGTAGGACTTTTCTGCATGATAATTGTTAGTGTCGATTTCTAGGAAGGAGATTTTAATAGAATTTTTTGAATTAATTTCCGTTCTATCTTGAAGAAAAAAAATTGACAAAACAAATAATGAAATCAGAATACTTAAAGCGCCAAGTAATCGTCTCTTAGCCCGCTTTATCATTAAGCTTTCTTGAAATGATTCTTTGTTATCAGCCATTAGTATTTATCTTTGTTAAGCATTCAGAAACGGTATAAAAGGAACCAAACAAGACTATATTATCATTAAGTAAAGATTTTTCGAAGGCATTCTGGTAAGCCTCTTTTAGATTATCTTTGATATGAATTACTGCATCAGGCTTTTCATTTTTAATTGATTGTTGAATTTCGCCCGCGGGTCGCGCTCTTGATGAATTAATTGTAGCAATAAACCATTCATCAACTAAGTTAAGAAATGGTGCGATGACACCTTCAA
>JABMNG010000022.1 GCA_013205275.1 Methylophilales bacterium
ATCCGCGTACACCCTACCATTTTTTTTGTTTTTTTATCTACGGCATAGGCTGTAGGTAGTAGAATGAGATCATGACAAAGTTTAATAATCTCCTGCTTAAAAATCAACTGTGCTTTTCACTTTACGCCGCTACAAATTCAATCACTCGCTATTATAAGGTTTTATTTAAAAGAAATTGGTATTAACTACCCTCAGTATTTAGTGCTCATTAGATTATGGGAGGCGAACACAACAACGGCCTCTGAAATTGGCTTCAAATTAAATTTAGATCTACCGACGATTACACCTGTTATCGGTAAGTTGGAACGAATGGGATTTATTTCTCGAGCGCGTTCAGTGATCGATAAGAGAGTGGTGACTGTCACTCTTACTAAAAAAGGTGATGAGACTCAGAAGATCATTGCCGAGATTCAGAATAAGGTGGCGTGTAAGACTCACTTAGCTCAGAATGAGTTTAATAAACTTAAGGTTACCTTGAATGATTTGACGAAGGCAATGGAGCTTAATTCAAGCGACCTCGAATCTTTAAAGAGTCTAAAAAATCGCATTTAGATTTAACCTACCTCTTAGTTATTTTTCGTTCTTTTAGGCTTGACTGAATTATTCCGGCCGCCGAATGGAAGTTAATTATAAATAGTAATGCTCCGACTAAAAGATCTGGCCAAAAACTCGGAAAATATAAAGTGATGACTGCAGCTGCAATCATAAGGGCATTACTAAAGCAGTCATTTCTGGCAGAAAGATAGGTTGCGAGTAATAAGCTATTTTTACTTCGCCTGAATGGAATTAATATAAGGCTGCAAATGCAATTAATTATAAAAGCACCCCCGGCTACTATACCCAGCGCAAATGACTCTGGGATGATGGGGTCCTGAAGTTGGTAGTAGATCATAACCAAGGTCGCGATCGATGGAATCATTAGCAAGAGGGCAAGAAAGAGCGAGATCAATTGCCTTTTTTGCAGCGACCATCCAAGAGCAATGAGAGCGATGAGGCTCGTTAGGCTGTCTTCAAGAAAATCAATGCTGTCTGAGAAAAGAGATACCGAATGGATTGCGCTAGCCCAAAAAAACTCAACAAAAAAGTAGCTAAGGTTTAAGAGAATAACAATTAGGATTAGTTTAGATTGTTTAGTCATTAAGTTAGAATAAAATGAATTTATTACCTATTCGCCCACTCATAAAGTATATGAAAATATTTAGCTATCAATACCAAGCTTTATTATGCCTGATTATGATTAATTATCATTATCCGGCCCAAGCCTATCCCGCCCAACATGAGTTATTTGGACTTAATGAGTCCATGGTTCAAGTGTGGTCAACCTACCCTAATGGTGTCACAGGAACTGGCTCCGGTGTTGTGATCCAAAAGAATCTCGTAGCTACCGATTGCCATGTTTTTGCAGATGCTGAAGGCGTCAATGTCGTCAAATATTTTCAAACCTATAGCCCCATTGCCGTCTATGCAGACTGGAAGCATGATTTATGTATTCTTAAGTTTGATAATTTACCTCTGCCGGCTGTTAAAATGCGCCCCTCCAAAAATTTAAGCTATGAGGAGGCGGTGTTCTCACTAACGTTTCCAAACGACAACCCTGTCCCTCTCCCTTCGTATGGCAATGTAAAGGCCCTATATCCCTTTGAGGGTGGAAACATTATTAGGATGTCTGCTGCGTTCACTGTGGGGTCTAGTGGTGGTGCATTATTTGATTTAAATTTTAACCTGATTGGCATTACTACCTTTAAGAGCCCCGGGAGGAGAGAGGGCTATTATTATTGCCTGCCCACAGAATGGATTGTGGCATTACTCAATCAGCCCAGCCAGGAAAATCTAATCAGTTCATCGGCGCCATTTTGGAGCCTACCTGACCACGAAAAACCTTACTTTATGCAGGTTGTTTTACCCTTGCAAAATAAAGACTGGAAAGCCATGCAGGATATATCCAAGTTATGGATTTCAAAGGAGGAGGGAAATGCTGATGCTTGGTATTATTTGGCCCTGTCTTATTCCAAAGCTGAAAAATTAACGGAGGCGAAAATTTATTTTAAAAAAGCTTTGAAGCTAAACGTTAACCATTTTGATTCGCTTGTTGAGCTGATTGAAATTGCAGTCATTGAGAAAAATAACAATGAATTTATGGAGGCATTGGGACAGCTATCCAAGATTGACCCCGATCGCGCAGCTTACATCCTAAAAAACCAAGGTGAAGCCGTTAATGGTGCGCCTGAAGAGATTCGAACTCCTGACCACTTGGTTCGAAGCCAAGTACTCTATCCAGCTGAGCTACAGGCGCATAAACTTTAGAAATTGGTGCGCCCGAAGAGATTCGAACTCCTGACCCCTTGGTTCGTAGCCAAGTACTCTATCCAGCTGAGCTACGGGCGCGTGAGCGATATTATAACTTATATTCGCAGAAAATTAGGGGCAAGTTTTTCTATTGAGAGACTGGGAGTGTGAGAATTGGCCCGGCCTTTTCTATCTTTCCTGATTGCAATGCGCTGATTTGGTTTAGGAGCATCAAGGTGTATTTACTTTCCATATCATTGTCCTTGATATAAAACCAATACCCCCTGTACTGAACTTTTATAGAGGCATTGGCCGGCTTTTCTTTTCCGGAGTATACGACAAAGAGGTCTGACAGAATATCTTGCCAATCAAAGCTTTCCCCGTTCTTTTTCTTTGTAATCTTTACTCGGTGGTTACTTAGGTCATCCTCTGGAATTAGGACGCCATGAGAGAGGAAAAATTGAATGCCCGCCAACGATCTTAAGCTAATCTCAATATTAGACCTTTCATC
The DNA here is from genome assembly GCA_013205275.1 of Methylophilales bacterium. Classification (GTDB taxonomy): domain Bacteria; phylum Pseudomonadota; class Gammaproteobacteria; order Burkholderiales; family Methylophilaceae; genus BACL14. The sequence continues at coordinate 2,798 of JABMNG010000022.1, forward strand.
TATCCCAGAATAATCTGTTGAAATTGGAATAATGGTTCTTTTAGTCAATATATTGAGCGAGGCGAGAAGCTCATTTATTTCTTCAGACTCCCTATATTTTGGCTTAATCATCAAGGCCATCTCTTTCGTGCTGCCGTCTGATTGATAACCAAAATTAATCATGTTTTTTTCTTTGAGAACATAAAAAATATTGGCCAATGCTTTAAATTCTTTATAGGAGGGCTCCATTGAGGGGGTGGGCCCAGAAGCTTCGGAGGCATTGTTGACGTCATTGATCTTATTAACCGTGAGCCTTAATAATCTTTCTATGCTCCACCCTGACCTAGATAGAAGCAATACAATGTCGAGCTGAATAGGGCTAAGCACATTTCTCACATAGTCAGATCCCTGAAGGGGAAGGTAGGTGATTGTGGGTTTCTCGCTGTAAGAGCCGTCCCCCCTTATCCCTAAATTATTATCATAAATGGTTCCATCAAAGAGATTGGCCGCCAATCCAGCGCTTTGTTTCCATTCTAGGGAGGTTGATACGCTATTTACTTCTAAAATCGCAATGCTGTCAGCGTACCTTCGGCGGACTAAATTCAGTAACATTTGCTCATCATTGGTATTCGCTAGAACCTTATTGTATTCATTTCTTCCGTTCCCCATAAACTCAGGGCCTAGCTGTGCGCAGCCAGTAAAACTCATGGCCATTAAGGCGAGAATTAAAACGACGAAATATTTTGGAGTTTTTTTATTGATAATCGAGTACACCTGATCATTATAGCAGATTCGGCATACTCATAAAAGGAGCGATGTTTAATTTAGGTGCATAAATCTACAACATGCCTCATAAAAGTGCATTATTTAATCCCAAGGAACACTATCGAAACAACATCCTTAGCTAGGCCTATGTAATCCATGTTAATCCCTAGAAATGAGCTCTTATGAGTGTGCTCCCCATACTCAATTTCATGAGAAATTATCGCCTTAGAGACACTTACTTCACAGCTTTGGGGGCTTTCATTTTGTGGCTCAATGTAGTTATTATTCGTTAACTGCGCAGACAGGAAGGCAATATTTTGCGGTTGCATATTAGTCGGGGAGGGCGGAGATTCAAACCGGCCTAGGGCACATGCATTAAGGGTGAAAAATACAAATAATAAGGTGATGAAATATTTCATGAGTCATTCCTGGTTAATTATTAGCCATCAAACGGGTGGCCACAGTTATATAGAAGCAATAACTATGCCAACTTATGATGACAATAATTTGACAAAAAACTCACTTCAGACTTAAAAAGTAATGTCCCTGATGAAATGGCAGGTGTAACCACCTGGATTTTTTTGAATGTACTTTTGATGGCTTTCTTCGGCCGGATAGAAGGCGCTAAAGTCTTCTAAAGAGGTGACAATGTAGCCAGGATAGCAAGCTGAAACTTCTACGAGATTAATGGCCTCCATCGCAATTTCTTTTTGATCTGTGTTTGTGCAAAAGATGGCTGAACGATATTGAGTGCCTCGATCATTACCCTGTTGATTTGGAGTGGTGGGATCATGCACCTTAAAAAAGTGAAGTAACAACTGCTTCAGTGGTAATAATTCTGGATTAAATTCTATCTTGATGGTTTCAGCATGGCCGGTATCCCCTTTTGTCACCTCTTTGTAGCAGACATTTTTAATGTGCCCACCAGAGAAACCTACCTGGGTAGATAGAACCCCGGGAATTTGACGAATTAAGTCTTCTAACCCCCAATAACAACCGCCTGCGAGATATATTGTTTCCATGTATGCCATTTTGTAGAATTATAAGATAATATCATTCCTCGTTTTAATTAATTGAATTTTGGAGATCTTCATGTCACTTAATATGTATCAAGTTTCCGTTCCAATGTTTATCTCTATGCTTAATAATCTTTCTCGTATTTTGATCAAAGCAGAACGTTATGCTGAAAAAAAGAAAATTGACCCAACTATTTTTGTTAACTCTAGACTTATTGCTGACATGTATCCAATATCCAGGCAAATTCAGATTGGTACAGACATGGTTAGAAAAGGAATTGCCAGGCTCGCAGATGTGAATTGCCCTACGTTTAAAGATGATGAAAAAACTATGGCTGACTTACAAAAGCGAATTACCAAGACGATTGCTTTCCTACAAAAAATTAAACCTGCTCAGATGGCAGATTCTGAGACAAAAAAGATTGAATTTTCAATTCGGGATAATTTATTTAAATTTAATCGCGGAGACGAATATCTTCAGGCTTGGATTATTCCTCACTTTTATTTCCATATGACAACAACGTACAATATTTTAAGAAGCAACGGTGTCAATCTAGGCAAGCGAGATTTTTTGAAATTTTAATAGCTATCAGCACCATCAACTTAAGGAGATTATAGATAATGAAAACGTTAAAAAAAGTACCTTTAGCTTTCCTCGCAATTATTTTAGTGAGCGGCTGCGGGCCTCAATTTGTAGACATTAAGGAAAACTCCCAAAATGTCAGAGTGGCTAACGAAAGTGATGTATCAACATGCACTATCAAAGGCGAGAATACCGTAAGAATTACGGGTTATGCAGAAAGAATTTCTGAGTATACCGAAAGAGACCTGCTACAACTCTCCAGGAATGCAGCCGTTGAACAAGGTGGAAATACGATTGTGATGACAGACAATCCAGAAAAAGGACGCGGTACGCAGTCTGCTACCTTTCTAGTTTATCAGTGCAATTAATTAGGTTGGCGCTCATAAAATACTAAAGGAAATTGAATGGCTTGCAAAACCGGTTTTAGAGGATAGCTAGACTTTATGCTTATTTCTATCCTCTTAGGTTGTGTTGTTGGCTCAGTATTAGGACTGACTGGCTCTGGCGGGGCTATTTTAGCTGTGCCCCTCCTGCTCTTTGGCTTAAACCTTGAGCCCAAAGATGCCATCCCTATTGCATTGCTATCGGTCATGTTAAGCGCTACTTCCGGTGCATTTTCGGCCTTTAGAAATAATAACCTACGCTACAAAGCCGCGTTATTAATCGCTATTGCTGGAATTATTATTGCCCCACTTGGGGTCTTGCTGGGTTCAATTATCCCTAATCAGCCCTTAATCATTCTATTTTCAATGCTACTTGCCTATATTGCCATTCAAACACTCAGGAAGCCTGCAAAAGAAAAAATAATTCCTGGCAATCAGGAAGGCTTTCCATGCGAGATGAATATAAAAAAAGGAAAGCTTCATTGGAACAAGCGTTGCGCTCAATCTCTTTTTTTTACTGGAGGGCTCGTCGGCTTCTTATCAGGTTTATTAGGTGTCGGCGGCGGCTTTATAATCGTTCCGGCATTGCAGCGCTTTTCAAATATCCCCATTAAACAGGTCTTGCCAACCGCCTTGTTGGTGATTTCATTGGTTTCAATATCAAGTGTTGCAATGTTTATTTATACCGACCGAATCAATTGGGGTCTTGCGCTGCCTTTTTCCTTTGGGAGCTTGACCGGAATGCTCTTGGCGCAACAATTCAAAAAGAAAATTAGTAATGCGAATATTGTGAAATTTTTTGGGTCGTTCCTTATTGTGGTCGCCGCTTATTTATTCCTGAGGGCGCTGAATTATGTTTCTTGAGTCAAATTTAAATCATCTTGTATTAGGTGGCATTATGATAGGTTTAGGAATTAGCCTGCTGAAATTAACGGTGGGACGGGTATTTGGTGTCAGCGGTATAATCAAAAATCTGATCATTAAAAATGAAAAGCTCCGCTCCTTTATTTTAATTGTCGGTATTGTGGTTGGTGCCTCACTAATGTCGTACTTTTTCTCACACTCCGCAGCAAACTTTAAAATGAGTGGTTTATATTATGTCATTTCTGGCCTTATGGTAGGTCTGGGAGCATCTCTTGCTAATGGCTGCACCAGCGGACACTGCATAAACGGTGTCTCACAGTTCAACCCACGATCGTTTCTTGCCACTATATTATTCCTGACCTTCGGAATTATTACGGCGAGCATTTTTTCATGAAGACGCATCTAAGTCAGCTTGTTCTTTTTATCCTGTCCGGGATTTTATTTGGGTTTGGAATTCAGTTGTCTGGTATGACAAACCCTGAAACGGTTATTCGATTTCTTAACATGAGGGATGGACTGCAGATAGATTTGGTTATTGTCTTAATCTCCGCGATTACGACCGTTTTTTTAATGACCACTTTTTTTCGCTCTAAAGCAAATAAGGCGGCTTCCCCACTCCCACTTTGGGATAAAAAACTAATGCTTGGCGCATCGATATTCGGTGTGGGATGGGGTTTAAGCGGACTATGTCCAGGGTCGGCAATTGCAGCAATGGCAAACGGAAACTTAATGATATTTACTTTTATTTTACCGATGGTAACAATCATATTATTTATCGAACTTATAAAGAAACGAGACAAATGAAAGCTCTTACACAACTATTCGATAATACTTCATCGACCTTCACCTACCTCCTGGTTGATGAAAAAACGAAAGAGGGGGTAATGATCGATCCGGTGGATACCCATCTGAATGATTACCTTAATATTATTAACAATAATAATATTAAACTAAAATATGTGCTTGAGACACACGCCCATGCAGATCATATTACCTCTGCGGGTAATCTCTGCAAAAGCACCGGAGCGATTGCAGCCACACCTATTCACTGCAATATTTCGCCAGCAGATATTCACCTCGAGAATAATCAGGTGATTGAATTTGGGTATAAACAAGTGATTAAGGCACTTCATACACCAGGGCACACTGAAGGCTCAATGTCATTTTTCTGGAGCGCCCACCTGTTCACCGGCGACACACTACTTATTAATGGCTGTGGCAGAACTGACTTTCAAGGTGGCGACACGGAGTCGCTCTATCGGAGCATCACGCAGATTTTATTTGGATTCCCTGAAGCAACAATTATTTGTCCAGGTCATGACTATCATGGAAATATGTTTTCCACGATAGGTTATGAGAAAAATAACAATGCCAGGATTGCTAACAGGTCTTTAAAGGATTTTACTGACATCATGAATAGGTTAAAATTGCCTAAGCCATCTATGATTGATAAGGCTATTCCCGCCAACCTCAAATTGGGCCTTGTTTCACATGCAGCATAAGTCGTTGCATTGGTTACTATTCAAAAGTCATAACTGGGGCATAGAACCTAGCTGATTCATGTTTTAGAAAAGACCTAAAAGCTGCACAACCAGATAAGGCCATTAAGATATTTTAATCAGGTTGGTATCAGCCATGTTATTCCAGCCAAGATTATTAAAACAAGAGCCAATACTAGTAATAGTTTTTGAAGTTTCAATGTAGGTCCTTATTAGAAATCATGA
>JABMNG010000023.1 GCA_013205275.1 Methylophilales bacterium
AATGATCAGCTGAGCTTTACATTGATCGAGGGTCGGAACAGACAAATTAGAAAAATGTGTGAGTTAGTAGGGGTGAAAGTTATTGGCTTAAAAAGGGTAAGAATAGGAAATGTAAGGCTTGGTGATTTAGCATTAAAACATTGGCGATTTCTAGACTCCAATGAAAATTTTTAGTGGTATTTTAAATAAATATGCATAGATTATTTATTGTACTTTTATTTTTTACGACTATTACATCAGCGGAAGAATTAACATTCCACGAATTCACTGAAGGCAATTTTTTCTCAAACATTGACCCATCTTATTTAGAGCTAAAAGCAAAGTGTAGAAAAAATTATGACGATAATAATCAAATTAAATTCTATGAAATTATTCTTTTTAGCAAAGGGGGCAATGTTTTTGATTTTAATAAGGTTCTTAAATCCAACCTTGTTGGCCGTGAAAATCTAAAAAAACCCTTCTATACCTTCACTGTGTGGAATTGGTTTAATGCATTAGCAATTAAAACACCTAATCATGAGTTTATGACGAATACATCACAAGAGTCTGTGAGGAGAAATGAGCTTATTTCAGAAGATCTCTTTAATGAAATTATACGGCTTGGTGAGTTTCAAGTATATTTTCATTACCTTTTAGATAACAGCAAAAGTGTTGGAAATTTCAAGATTGTAAATCCTGGTGATTTAATCGACTGTTTAACCTGATATTGATGGAATTTTTATTCAGTGATTATTTAACTGCTCTTTTAATATTCCTAGGGGCCATCCTTTACTCATCCGTCGGCCATGGGGGCGCTTCATCTTATATCGCTATTATGGCATTCATGGGCACGCCTCTATTAGCGATTAAGCCAATTGGACTGGTCTTAAATATCATTGTTTCCGGCATTGGGAGTTATCGTTTTATTAGGCACAAATTATTTGATATTAAGGTTTTTTTACCTGTAGCACTTGGGTCTATTCCCAGCGCATTCATAGGCGGCTATATACACCTCCCAACATCGTTCTATCGCCCCCTTGTTGGTTTCATATTAATCCTTGGAGGGTTACAGTTTATTTTCAGCTTTTTTCGTCATTCAACACTGGTTAGAAATGAAGTGAGCCCAATTATTGCCTTGATTGCAGGGGCGATAATTGGATTTATTTCTGGCCTAACAGGAACAGGGGGAGGGATATTTTTGTCACCTTTAATCGTCTTTCTTGGCTGGACAAGTGTCAAAGGTGCTTCGGGTACCGCCGCTTTATTTATTTTGTTCAATTCCATTGCTGGGTTATTAGGAAACTTATCATTAGTTAAGTCGCTGCCCCAAGAAATTTACCTCTACTCGGGAGCAGTTCTCTTAGGTGTTTTTATTGGGACTCAGTTAGGCATCAAATACCTAATGGAAGAGGGGGTTAAAAAATCTCTTGGGATTGTTTTGATTATCGCTGGATTTAAATTTATTTTAACTTAGAGGACAACTTTTGACTATCAAACCTTCAAGCAGACAATTTTTTTGGTTATTTTTTATTGTTGGATTTTTCTTGGCGATATTTTTATGGGTCAGTGAGTACTTCTCACACCAAATATTTATTGGGGAATTAGAGCGTCAGATAAGCATTTGTTCAGAATCTTCTAAGGAATGTGGTCTTGATAAACTCATTAGCATTTCGACTGAGCTACTCAACGCAAATCAGGCAAAGATTATTGAATTAGACTTATTGATTGATAGCTATTACCAATCTTTAATGAAGACACTATTAATTTTTATTGTTTTTTTACTGATTGGCTGCATTCTCTTGATAAAAGATATTTATTATGAGATTCGCTCTCACATAAACCTCCATCGGTAACCCTATATACTTTTTCCTAAAGAAAAACTTTGACCTTTGGTATCTTTAGCTAAGATAGTAATTTCTCCTGGAGACTTTGGGCTGAAATTAAATTTGATGTAGGGATCTTCGCTGATGCTGATTCCACTTTCCACTTTAAGAATGTTTTTCCCGTTAAAATTAATAGAAACGTCAGTAATAATCCATTCTGGCACATACCATCCGGACAAAGAGTCCCTTTGAAGGCCTGTGAAGTTAGGGTGTTTAATTCTTGCGGTCAAATAGCTATCTTCTGATTTAATAAGTATTTTTCCTAGATCTTTCGAGTGTTCTGGGTCATTAACATTCATATAGCCACTGCAACCACCTGAGGCTCTTATAGCAACCTCACTCATATATAACTTACCATCTGCCGCTTCGCCCACCACCCTTACAAACGAATCTGTCTCCATGCGAATTCGGGTTGATAAATCTAGATTTTGTGTTGCATCAGTTAGAAGGTATGTTGCAGCATGTTGCGTAGGGTTAGCG
>JABMNG010000024.1 GCA_013205275.1 Methylophilales bacterium
AAACTCACCTAACCAGAATCGGTTTTTAAGCGCAGTGCATCTTCCTTATCAGCACTCTAAAAAGAAGAAAGCGGCCTTGCATCCTCATTTCGCCACCTTTCAGGTCCTTTTCCTTGGCGTAAGATGTCAACTCCTCTCCAAACAATTGTCTCGCCATTTATGGTGCACTCATATTTAAATAACTTGCCATCATCTTGTCTTATATAGCTGATGCCGACGATTTTTCTCCATTACGCTCATAGTCGGTTGCCATTGAAGCTGGATCTCTTCCCATTACCTCGCCGATGTACTTCCTACATTTTCCTGGTAGCAAGGCAATCTGTTCACCATCAAGTGCGGCCACTTTTGCTAATCGCTTTTATGTAGCTATCTTTTCTTGCTTTGACCACTGGCTTTGCGTATTTTTAATACCTTTATCTCTTTTGTTGATAAATTTATCAAACTCAAATCTTAAGCCAGGTTTCAATTTGTCTCTCTCAACATCGTCGCATAAAGGAGCTCCTGCAATACAAGAATTGGTATTTTCAATGTTTTTTTGATTAAGCGAGCAACCACCAACAAGGGTCAACCCAGCAGCTATAAACAATCTGCGCATTAGGTTACCAACAAACCAATTCTTGAAGCGTATACGCAAAACCGAACTTGTCAGATTAATTAATGAACTTTGTTATGTTTAAAAGTCCTCAGCGCCTAGCTCCCACTTATCAAGTTTTGCCATCACACCACGTCACAGGAATTCTTAATTGCGAGGAATGTCGTCAGTGTCATAGACGACTTTTTTCTTGGGTTTTCCAGTTCTTTTTCGATTAAGATCTTCCTACTCTTGCAATGCCCCATCAAATAATCGTACCCAGTGCATTCCCTAATTCCCGCCTTGGCCGATAACCAATAGCCTGGCCTCGTTCCAAGAACAGCCAATGACTAAACCTGGTACCGATCCAATACCTGCAAGCTCGGAATAAAAGTTATTTGTTTCCGAATATTAGAAAGAGTGTAATATACAGAAAGTAATTTATTCGCTTGATTTCCTGTTTGGTAATGCAAGTTGTATTTATTTGATTGCCTATTAATCTAAAACGTTTGTTGAAATGGAGCCACCCTCGCTTTTGCTGACAGTGCATTCTGCAATTTCGTTTGAATATCCACCAAATCCATTTTTTGATCTAAATTCCCATGTGTATACTTTGTTTTTATTTACAAGCGCAAAGTACCCAAGTTTCTTGTCTGCTGTAACATAACTTTCAGGATCTTTTAATCTTTCTTTTAAATTTAGTTCGCATTCAAATATGTGGTTTTCTGCAAACCATTCGTTTACTCTTTCTTCTTCTGATTGCGGCGTTTTGTTTAAATTACTAAAAAAAGCAAAAGTAAAAAAAGCAAAAGCGGCAATTAAAATGGAATTAGGAATAATATTTTGACTTGGCATATACGGCCATTGCTAATAGTACATCAATACAGTAAGTGACAAGTAAACATGTAGGACGTTCCAGTTAAAATTCTTAATATCCAAATTTACACCATCCATCAACAAGTTCTTTTCAAATTACAAAGCGCAAGCTGAAATCATCGATCAATTCGGTTTTTTTCACTTGAATGATTTATTAGCTCCCAATCGATCAGATGCCAGTGGCTCACGCATTGATAAGGAACAAAAAGCAAACAACTCATGAAACTTGAATCAGCTTTTACGAAAAAAGCTGCAATTGTCCCTATTCTGATCTGATCATTCTCACAAGTCAAAAAGAGCGCGATTGAGGGGGGATTTAAGTTTAACTATTGGCTTACAAAATCAAGCCAAAATCCCGATACAAGTTTTTTATATTTTCTTTAGGAAAGCAGTACTTCCCTGACTCATTTATTGTCACCCAAACATAAAGCCCCTTGGGGCTGGGCTTTTGCTTTTGTGTAATCGACACCTGCTTTTTTATATGCAATAGCCAGAAGCTGAGCTTTACGCGCTGACCATTGATTAGCTCTACCTCCCTTAGGCCCTTTGGTTATTCGGATTTTTAGCCTTTCTCTTAAGCCTGGTTTTGTGTACATATTTAGGGGAGCAGAAGCTACTCCCCATTGCAACGGGCTATTGGCCCTTAACGGCTTATGCAGCCACTAGCG
>JABMNG010000025.1 GCA_013205275.1 Methylophilales bacterium
AATCGAAAATCAAATCATTAAAGCTTCAGAAGGAATGAACATAAATCACTCTGATTTCAAAGATGAGGCTCTTTTGGAGGAAGTAACAGCATTAGTTGAAATGCCAAATATATTAGTCGGTGAATTTGAAAGCAAGTATCTGAATGTTCCCCATGAGTGCTTAATTCTGACAATGAAATCAAACCAGAAATATTTTCCAATCCTAGGTCGTGATGGCCAGCTGACTAATCAGTTTTTCATTGTTTCTAATCTTACCCCAGATAATCCAAAAATGATTATTGAGGGCAATGAGAAAGTAATCCGTCCGAGACTTGCCGACGCTGAATTCTTTTTTAAGCAAGATAAAAAAAATACCTTAATTGAAATGTCGCATAAGCTCGATAAGATTATTTATCACAACAAATTAGGAACCCAAGCCGAGAGGGCTAAAAGAGTCTCAAAAATTCATCGCTACATCCACGAGGAACTATCTCTTAATAATTTTAAAGAGTATGACCGCCTTTCTCTGCTAGCAAAAGCAGATCTGGTGAGCTTAATGGTCGGAGAGTTTCCGGAGCTGCAAGGAATAATGGGTCGATACTACGCGCTCCATATCAATGAAAATACAGATATTGCTGATGCTATAGAGGATCATTACAAACCAAAATTTTCTGGTGATACATTACCAAGAGGTCAACTAGGTTCAACACTTGCACTGGCAGATAAATTTGAGACCTTAATTAGTCTATTCTCAATTGATGAAAAACCAACAGGAGATAAAGACCCTTTTGGATTAAGAAGGAATGCTATTGGAGTGGTTAGACTTCTAATTGAGAATAATTTAGAGTTAAATGTTACTAGGCTGATAGAAAATTTTATGCCAAAAAATAATACAAATAAGACTATTGAATTAAAAACATTTATCGATGACCGCCTAATAAACTTTCTCAAGGAAAGGAACTACCTACCCCAAGAAATTGATTCGATTATGGCTAACAGTCCTTGTACCTTTTATAATCTTATCGAAAAAATCGATGCGATTAGAATTTTTTCAAAGCTAGATGGGGCTGAGCAACTATCAGCAGCCAATAAGCGCGTATCCAATATACTAAAAAAATATGATCAAACTAATTTTGAGGAAATTCAAACCTCACTTCTTTTAGAATCACAGGAAAAAGATCTATTTGATTCTTTAAATAAAGTTATACCAATAATAGATGGGCATTTAAAGCACAATAATTATATCGATGCATTAAAAAATCTAGCGGCCCTTAAGGACCCTATTGATAATTTTTTTGATAAAGTTATGGTCAACGCGGAAAACGTCGAGGTTAAAAATAATAGGCACAATCTTTTAATAAAGCTACATCAAACATTAAACTGTGTAGCGGATATTTCTAGAATATCAATGTCATGAAAATTGTTATTTTAGATCGTGACGGAGTTATCAATCAGGATAATGTAAACTACATTAAGAGTCCTAACGAATGGATTCCAATTCCACAAAGCCTAGAAGCTATTACCCTGCTTAACCAGCACGGATTTTATGTTGTGATCGCCACAAATCAATCGGGTATCGGTCGTGGACTTTTTGACTTTGAAAGTTTAAATCTTATTCATAGCAAAATGGTAAAAATGCTTGGACAGCTTGGTGGTCATATTGATGCAATCTTTTACTGTCCCCACATAGACGAAGATAATTGTGGATGTAGAAAACCAAATATTGGAATGTTGGAAGAAATTAGCAAAAGGTTTTCTGTGCCGTTAAAAAAAATACCCGCGATTGGAGACTCCTTAAGAGACCTTGAGGCCTATAAAAAAATTGGGGCCCAGCCAATATTAGTCAGGACAGGGAATGGCGAAGAAACATTGCTCAAAAAAAAATATCCAAAAAATACTTGGGTGTTTAATGATCTATTTGAGGCAGCAGAGAAAATAATAGAGATATATTAATTGATGGCACTTATTATTAGATCCATAATCTTTCAATTAGGCATGTGGATTTTTACCATACCCTTTACTGTTTCAATATTATTATGTCTTCCGTTTAATCCTATAAATAGATACAGATACATATCGTTATGGGCAAAAACTATTCTTAAATGGCTAAAGTTCACTTGTAATATAGACTTTGAGGTTATCGGGATTGAAAATATACCCAAAGATCCTGCTTTAATTCTCTCAAAACATCAATCCGCCTGGGAGACATTGGCTTTTCAGAAAATATTTCCACCCCAAGTCTGGGTTCTTAAGCGAGAGTTGCTTTGGGTGCCATTTTTTGGATGGGGTTTAGCCATGACCTCGCCTATCGCAATCAATCGAAAAGCTGGAAAAAAATCGTTGAATCAAATGCTGTTACAGGGAATTGATCGTTTAAAGAAGGGTTTTTGGATTGTAATTTTTCCAGAAGGGACGCGCATTAAACCTGGTGATATAGGTAAATTCCATATTGGTGGTGCGTGGTTGGCTTCTCAAGCTGGGGTGAATGTTGTTCCTGTTGCTCATAATGCGGGACGCTTCTGGCCGAAAAATTCCTTGTTAAAGATGCCGGGGGTAATCAAGATTTCTATTGGCAAATCAATCTCATCTAAAGGAAAAACTGCCGAGGAATTAAATCTTCTTGTAAAGAATTGGATTGAGAGTGAAATGAAAGTGATTGATGTTTGAAACGGAATTACAATCCACGGAAACAATAGAGCTTCTTAACGGGACCACGATTAATTTTTTGCTCATTAAAAAATACAGGCGCTCCATTGGGTTAAAGATTACAAAAGATGGGCTAATCGTTCATGCACCAATATTAATGACAAAAAGTAGCATTAAAAAGGCAATTATTTCAAAACAAAAATGGATTGAGTCAAAACTAGACCTTATTAATGTAAGCCCAATTACATTCTCTATAAGCAGCCTGCAGACTTTTAATCTTCTTGGTAAAGCTATGACACTTCAATGCTCTACAGGGCCTAAAAAAATATTTGTTAAAGGGGATGAATGCTTTCTATCTTTTAACGATTTAAATAATCAAGAGAAACTAAAAAAATACTTCGTGAAGTGGCTTAAGGACTATGCGCTTGATTATTTTAAGGCTCGAGTGTATCTCCATTCAAAAAATAATAACCTAATCGTCAATAACGTCTTACTCTCAAATGCAAAAACTAAATGGGGGACGTGCAATTACAAAAGAGAAGTAAGATTAAACTGGCGTCTTATTCAGGCCAGCACTTTTATTATTGATTACGTTATCTGTCATGAACTCTCACACCTAAAATTCATGAATCATTCCAAACAATTCTGGGATTTAGTGGAAGACATTTTTCCAGACTACAAAGAAGCTCAAAAGCAATTAAAATTAATAGGTTTTCATCTTTATCAGCTAGATTAGCAATAGCGTTTTGATGTCATCGACAATCATTTCCTGGGAGGAGCCGTAAGGATGCCTCACACGAATGTTTCCTAATTTATCAATTAAATAGATGGCGGACGAATGATCTATTGTGTAATTTTTTTGGTCGCCCACCTTCTGGTAGAAAATTTTATACTGGCCGGCTATTTTCTTTATATCTTCAGGCGTGCCTGTAAGTCCAATAAATGAAAGGTCAAATGAGGGAATAAATTTTGCTAACAGGTCAATAGTGTCTCGCTCAGGATCAAGGGAAACAAAAATTACCTGCAGGCTGTCAGCATCTTCTCCTAATGATTTTTTTATGGCTTTAAGTTCATGCATTGTTGTGGGGCATATATCAGGGCAATGCGTAAAGCCAAAGAAGATTGCAACCACCTTTCCCTTAAAGTCATTAATACTTGTGGGTTGGCCTAAATTCGAGGTAAGCTCAAACGATGGGTTTAATTTAGCTTCTGTAATATCAGAACCATTAAAGTGAACTCCCGGGCTCTGTGAGCAAGAAATGAATAGGAAAATTAACGAAAAATATAATAATTTATTACGCATAAGAGTTTCTCAAAAATAGTATTTCATTTTATCATGTTATCTTATTGCTAAATCAATGCAGAAACGTTTGGCTAAAAATTATTTAAAGGAAAAATATGGCAGCTCCCCAATCAATGGATGATAGAGATGGTGTAATCTGGTTCGATAATGTTCTGGTTCCATGGCGCGAAGCTAAAACGCATGTTTTAACTCATACGCTACATTATGGCCTTGGAGTATTCGAAGGTGTTAGAGCTTATGAAACCAAAAACGGCACTGCCATTTTTAGGCTTGAAGATCACACAAAGCGATTATTTAATTCAGCACATATTGTAGGGATGAAAATGCCATACGATAAGGAAGCCTTGAATAATGCCCATAAAATATCTGTCAAAGAAAATAATTTGAAATCCGCATATATTCGGCCAATGGCTTTTTATGGCTCAGAAGCCATTGGAATTTCTGCAAAAACACTCACGACACACGTCATTGTTGCAGCATGGAGTTGGGGAGCATATATGGGACAAGAGGCTTTAGAAAAAGGCATTAACGTTAAAACATCTTCCTTTTCTAGGCACCATGTTAATAGCACTATGTGCAAAGCTAAAGCAAACGGTAATTATCTAAACTCTATTTTAGCTCATCAGGAAGCAACGACAGATGGTTATGATGAGGCTCTTCTTTTAGACTCGCAGGGGTTTGTAGCCGAAGGGTCGGGAGAAAATATTTTTATAGTTAAAAATGGTAAATTAATAACTCCATCACTTACAAGCGCACTTGAAGGAATCACCAGAGACTCAGTAATGACAATATCTAAAGACATGGGTATAGAGGTTATTGAAAGAAATATTACTCGGGATGAGATTTATACAGCAGATGAAGCCTTTTTCACTGGTACGGCTGCCGAAGTTACTCCAATAAAACAGCTTGATAAAAGACAAATTGGGACTGGGGTTCGCGGACAAATAACTGGGGAAATTCAATCTATTTATTTCGATGCGGTAAAAGGAAATAACGCTAAGTACAAAAAATGGCTAAGCTATATTGATGCATAAAAAAAAAGTTACTGAAATAACAGAGAAAGATCTGCCGTTATTTTGCCCCCCAAAGGATCAGAACTTTTGGGCGATGCATCCACGAGTATTTTTGGAGGTAGCGGCAGGCAATAAAGTGTCGTGTCCTTATTGTGGCAGCACTTACAAATTTATTGCTCCTCATTCCAATTAGAATAAAACACGTATTCAAACTTATTAGCAGCTAGTATCGAATGAATGATTTTATCCATATTTTCGTTTGGGCTGTTGCTATAAATAATGCGCTGAATATTTGGCCCGTTATTTTCAAGGCTAAATTCATTTAATTTTCTTTGCACCTGAATTGCAACTGCGCTTCCAGTTTCAATGACGGTGACTTTTTTATCAAAAAAATCCTCAACGATATTTTTGATAAAAATAAAGTGAGTGCACCCCAAAACAATAACATCAACATTTTTCTCATACAGGGGCATTAAATTTTTATGCACTAAAGTGATAATTTCTTTAGACTCTAAATGTCCTTGTTCAATCAGCTCAACTAAACCAACACAGGGTTGAGTGTAAAATTGCGTGTCGCCAGAGTAGGTATCTAGCAGGGCAGAAAATTTTGAGCTTTTTAAAGTGCCTTCTGTCGCAAGAATGCCAACTTTTTTTAATACCGACGCTTCATTTGCTGGTTTTATTGCAGGCTCCATCCCTACAATGGGAATGCTATATATGCTCCTTAATTCTTTGATGGCTGCTGCAGTTGCTGTATTACATGCAATTACTAGTAGTTTAATTTGGTGATGTTTAATTAAAAAATCAACAATAACTATTGCGCGCCGTAATATAATTAAGTTATCTTTAGTGCCGTAAGGGGCATTAAGTGAGTCCGCTACGTATATTAATGACTCTCCAGGTAGCTGAGATTGAATTTTTGAAAGTACAGACAACCCTCCAATACCAGAGTCGAAAATACCAATAGGAAAAGATTTATTCATTTTAGGTCATTATAAAGCCAATGGATTAAAGAAGGTTAATGTACAATTAGTTTAAGGAAAAATATGGGAAATAGATTAACAAAAATATATACCAAAACCGGTGATGATGGAAAAACTGGATTGGGGGATGGCTCTAGAGTTGATAAATTTAATGTTCGCATTGAGGGACTTGGAAATATAGATGAGCTCAATTCTATCGTAGGGATGATACTCAGTGAGGACATCCCAGCTACGGAGTCTGAGTGGCTTCAAAGAATTCAACATGATTTATTTGATATAGGCGGCGAATTATCTATTCCTGACTTTAATAAGCTATCAATGTCAAAACTTACCTTCCTGGAATCATGTATTGATGAAATGAATAAGGACCTACCACCACTAAAAGAGTTTATTCTTCCAGGGGGATCAAAGGCTTCTTCATTCACACATCTCGCAAGAACTGTATGTAGGAGAGTTGAAAGAAATTTGTTTAAATTAAATCAAACAGACAAAGTTAATGAAGTTTCCTTAAAGTATATTAATCGACTGTCTGACTTTCTTTTCGTCCTCGCTCGCCATATTAATAAATCAAAAAATATTAATGATATTTTTTGGAAAAAAAATATTTAGCATCATTGAAATTTATGTCCACCAACCTTCTTAGTATTATTAAAAAAAAAATAAGCACATTTTTGAGTCATGAAAAAATTGACCATAAATTAATCAGTGTATTTGCTATTGAAATAATTAAGACGCTCAAAAATAATAAATTTGATGCCTACATTGTAGGTGGTGCCATCAGAGACATTTTAACTGGACTCAAACCGAAAGATTTTGATATTGCAACGAATGCTACACCTGAGGAAGTCCGGGCGATCTTCAAAAAATCAAGAATTATTGGCCGAAGATTTCAAATTGTACATGTCATAAAGAATTACGAAACAATAGAAGTTTCAACCTTTAGATCACCCCCACAAAATAGAGTCAAAATGGCGAATGGCATATTCAAAGATAATGAGTTTGGCTCTATTAATGAGGATGCTGCAAGACGAGATTTTACATGCAACGCATTGTATTATGACCCCATAGACAATAAATTAATTGATTTTTACGATGGCACATTAGCTATCAAGAAAAAACAACTAACTTTAATCGGTGATCCCAAGATTCGCTTTGTTGAGGACCCAATAAGAATTTTGAGGGCCATCCGCTTTTCCGCAAAATTAGATATGCCTCTTAATGCCTCATTGAGCGATCAAATTAATAAATCTGTAGACCTTCTCGGCACCGTTCCATACTCTAGACTGTTTGATGAAATTATGAAATTATTTTTAACCGGTCATGCAGTTGAAAGTATGAGACTGTTTAAAGAGTTCCAGTTGGCAAAACATTATTTCCCGTCAGTTCTTAATCCACAGTATATTGATTTTATTAATCAAGGGCTCATTAATACTGACTTTAGAATCTTGAACAATAAATCTATTAACCCAGGATTTCTCCTTGCTATATTTTTATGGTCAGACGTAAAGATTGCATGGGATAAAAATATAACAAACCATCACCCCTCAATTGCTTTAAATGAGGCAATCGAAAGCACCATGCACAAACAATCGAAATTATTTCTTATTCAGAAAAGGTTTTCAATCACCATGTCTGAAATATGGAGGCTTCAGCCTCGTTTTGATAATCTAAATCCAAAAAGAATATATCGTCTATCTGGTCACCCAAGATTTAGAGCAGCCTATGATTTTTTACTGCTGAGAAGTCTTCATGATAAATCCCTTAATACTTCAGCTGCATGGTGGACAAATTTTATGTCGGCTGATGAGAATACAAAGAGTGAAATGATACAACAAAGAAATACTAAAAAATATGCATAAGATTTTTATTGGTTTAGGCAGTAATCTTAAAAATCCTCAACAAAAAATTAAGTCGGCTATTCAATTAATTCAAGAGATTGATACTGTAAATTTAATCTCACAATCAAGCCTCTATGAAACCCCGCCTATTGGATTTATAGATCAACCACATTTTATTAATGCGGTTATTGAAATTTCATCGCCCATTAACTTTAGTGATCTACTAGTTAATTTGTTACGGGTTGAAGAAGATTTTGGAAGAATTAGAATGCAGAAGAATGGCCCCAGAACGTTAGACCTTGATATTTTGTTATTTGATGACTTGGTACTAAACAGCCAAACATTAACTATTCCACATCCAAGGATGCATGAAAGATTATTTGTTTTGATACCTCTACTGGAAATTTCTCCTTTATTATCGATGCCAAATCATGGCTCAATTAGTACGTTGATAGCTAACTTGCCTACACAGGATATTAAAAGGATCGACTCTTGAATATTTTTGATAAATATCCATACATCGTGGTTGAAGGGCCTATAGGTTCTGGGAAGTCTACTTTAGCTAAACTTCTAGCAAATCGGTTTAATGCAAATATGTTCTCTGAAAAGGCAGAAAGAAATCCATTTTTACCAAAATTTTACGAAGACATGAAACATTACGCTCTCCCTACTCAGCTTTTTTTCCTTTTTCAACGAGCTAATCAAATCAGCGAATTAAATCAGAAAGACTTTTTCCGAAGCGGGATAGTTTCAGACTTTTTTCTGCAAAAAGACCCTATCTTCGCGAGATTAAATCTTGATAACGATGAATTTAAGCTCTACCTTCAAATATACCAACACCTAGAACTAAAGGCTCCCGTGCCAGACCTGGTAATTTACCTTCAAACACCAGTTGACCTATTAAGACAACGGGTTGAAAAAAGAAATATTGGTTATGAGCAAAAAATTACAACAGAATATTTAGAGCGAATTGCAGAGTCTTATAGTAATTATTTCCACAATGATCATAAATCTAATTTATTGATCGTTAACAATCAGGACCTTGATATCTTGGAAAATAAATCAGCATTAGATATGCTGATAGGCAGAATCGATCAAATTTCAAGTATCCGCGAATACTTTAATCCGAGATTATTGTGATTAGATTAAATAGACTATTAAAAAAGAATAGTATCGCGATCATTACATGCTATGACGCAACATTTTCTAATCTCCTCGAAAAATGTCGCTGCGATGCAGTATTAGTTGGGGATTCTTTGGGCATCGTCATTAAGGGGGACAAATCCACCAGGGCAGTTATGAACGATGAGATGGTCTACCATACGCGTGCTGTTAGATCAGGCTCAAATAAGCTCCCAATTATTTCAGACATGCCTTTGCTGTCAATAAAAAATAAAAAGAGCGCCTTAAAGAACGCAAGGTTATTAATTGAATCAGGCGCTGATATGGTTAAAATTGAGGGTGGTGCCTCGGTATTAAGTCTTATTAAGTATCTCTCAGAAAATAATATAAGGGTCTGTGCGCATATTGGGTATACCCCTCAATCGATGAAACAACCACTGTCTAAAGTAGACCCCCGGAAATCATTGGAAATAGCCACATCACTCCAGGAGCATGGGGCGGAAATGATTGTCTTATCAATGATGGGTGCGGAAACCGATGCATTAATAACAAAAAATTTAACTATACCCACTATCGCTTTTAGGTCTTCAAATCTTTGCACTGGAAATGTTGAGATTATTTATGACTTAATCGGTGTCACCTCAAAGTTTCTTGAAGGCAAAAAAACTGGGCAGAAGAGTCAGTCAAGCCCATCTATTTCAGCCGTTAAAAATTACATTGAGTCTATTCACAAAGCTCGTCAATGATAAAAGTCGAAAGTGTTAGCGGTCTTCGCGCGTTGCTTAATGATAAGAAAAATATTGTATTTATTCCCACAATGGGAAACCTTCATGAAGGGCATCTAAGTCTTATCGATCAGGCTACCCTAATCTCCAGGACTGTAGTGGTCTCTATATTTATTAACCCTGCTCAATTTAATTCCAGCCAAGACCTTGAAAAATACCCAAGAACAATTGGGCAAGACATTGCCTTACTTAGGCCATACGAAAATGTAATTATTTTTGTGCCCCAATTAAATGAAATTTACCCTGAAACCCCCAATATAAATTACGACCTTCCGCCTATAGCTAATGAATTATGTGGAAAATATAGACCGGGACATTTTAATGGCGTCATTACTGTCATAGATAGATTATTTAATTTGATCAAACCTCAGGCAGCAATTTTCGGAAAAAAAGACTACCAGCAGCTTCATTTAATTAAAGAATTTAGTAAGGTAAGTTACCCAACAATTGAAATTATCGGAATGCCAACCATTAGGGATGGAAATGGTTTAGCCCTGAGTTCTCGAAACAATCTATTTGAAAAAGAGCAGTTAATTGATATTTCATTTTTTAATCAATCACTTACTAATATAGCTCATCACGCCCAGTCCGGCCAGAATTACCAAGAAAGTATTTTATTTGGTATTGATGCACTAAAGGAGCGTGGATGGTTAATCGACTACATAGAGGTTAGAAGGTCCTCAGACCTAAAGGTGGCTTTACCTGGGGACCGCCATCTTATAATCCTAGGCGCCGCTAATTATAAAAATATTCGACTAATTGATAACATAGAGTTTTGCATAGATGGGTCTAACTGACTATAATGGTTACGTTTTTTATTAAGAATACATAATATGCAAAGAGTCATGCTTAAATCAAAATTACACCGCGTTACGGTCACACACTCTGAATTGGAGTATGAGGGCTCTTGCGCTATTGATATCGGACTGTTAGAAGCTGCTAACATTACCGAGTATGAGCAAATTAATATTTATAACATTACGAATGGTGAGCGCTTTACTACCTACGCAATATCTGCTGAGAAGAACTCTGGGATTATTTCTATAAATGGTGCTGCTGCACATAAAGCCAACCCAGGGGATAAGCTAATAATTGCAACCTATGGCAACTACAATGAACAAGAATTAGAAAAATATCAACCCTTGCTTGTTTATGTAAACAATAAAAATGAGATCACAATTAGCAAGCATTCAATTGCGATCCAAGCGGCCTAAATATAATACTTGGCTTCCGTTACCTATATAAAAAAACAAATTGTCTCAGCATTGGAAGATATTAAAGGCTTTGATATCGTATCTCTTGATGTGAGGAAGCTTACCTCGATCGCCGACTATATGATTATCGCGAGCGCTAGCTCATCAAGACAAACAAGGGCTTTAGCTAAGAATGTCGTAGAAAAAATGAAAGAGATTGAAGTGGGCATAATTGGTCTTGAAGGCGAGCAAGAGGGTGATTGGGTCTTAGTGGATATGGGAGATGTCATTGTCCATATTATGACCTCGCCAACCCGGGCCTATTATAATTTAGAAGAATTATGGGTGAAAACTTAACCGTATTGGTACCGTGAAAATAAGAATTATATCAATTGGAAATAAAGCTCCAAAGTGGGTTGAGGAATCATTGTCATCCTATGCATCAAGAATTCAACATCCAGTCTCATTAGAGTGGGTCGAAATAAAATCTGAAGTTAAATTTGACTCTGTCCCTCAAAAAAAGAAGCAAGAAGCACAAAGACTCCGCACTCACCTTAGTAACACTTATGTTGTTGCGTTAGATGAAAATGGGCCACAGTATTCTTCTGTGGATTTTTCAGAAAAATTATCCAGTTGGATAGATAATTTTCCATCAATTACTTTTGTTATTGGTGGGGCAGACGGTCTTGATCCTTCAGTTATAAATGAATCATCGGCTATTTTAAGCTTATCGCAAATGACCTTGCCACACCATCTTGTAAAAATATTTCTTGTTGAGCAAATTTATCGATCGCTATCAATACTGAACAATCACCCCTACCACCGTGAATAAATATAAAAAAAGTTTACTATGGCTGAGGCGCGATCTTCGTCTGTACGACAATGCCGCCCTTTGCCATGCCTTAAGCGAGTCGGAATCCGTTCATTGCGCTTTTATTTTTGATTCGGTTATTTTAGAAGCCCTCACTAATAAAGAAGATCAAAGAGTTGAGTTCATCTGGGAGTCATTGCTACAAATAAAAAATGAATTGAATCAATTAGGGTCTGATTTGATAGTTAAATACGGTGATCCTCTAAACGTAATTCCAGAGCTAATTACAGAATACCAGTGCGATGCTTTATACATGAATAAGGATTACGAACAATATGCCCAAAAAAGAGACAGTGAAATTATTTGTCAATTAAAAGTTAAGAGTTTTCAATACAAAGACCAAGTGCTTTACGAAGAACAAGAGATATTAACTCAAGCCGGAAACCCGTACAGTGTTTTTACTCCCTACAAGAATAACCATTTAAAAAAAATATTTCTTGAGGGAATAACACAATACGACTGTGAGTCACCTAATAAGAATTATGCACAAATAAAGCCCAGTCGCATGCTTACTCTGGATGAAATTGGTTTCAAAAAATCAAACTTAGCAGATGTGGGAATACCCGTAGGTATAAAAGGCGGGGAATTACTAATTGAAGACTTTAAAAACAGAATACATAACTACAAATTAAAAAGAGATTTTCCTGGAAAAAAAGGCGTGTCCTATCTTTCAGTTCACAACAGGTTCGGAACAGTGTCCATAAGGCATTTAGCAAAAATTGCATTAGAAAATTTATCCGAAGGATCTTCGGTATGGCTAAATGAATTAATTTGGCGAGACTTTTACTTTCAAATTTTATTTAATTTTCCACATATCAATGAAGGAAAGGCGTTCAAGCCACAATACAACCAGCTTGAATTTGAAAATAATCAAGAATATTTTATGGCATGGAAAGAAGGGAGGACAGGTTACCCCATAATCGATGCAGCAATGAGACAGCTAAACAATACTGGCTTTATGCACAATCGACTCAGAATGATCGTTGCCTCATTTTTAGTAAAGGATTTATTGATTGACTGGCGTTGGGGTGAGGCTTATTTTGAAGAAAAATTAATTGATTTTGATTTCTCTGCCAATAACGGAGGATGGCAGTGGGCCGCATCTACCGGGTGTGATGCTCAGCCCTGGTTTAGAATTTTTAACCCCGTCCTACAGTCCAGAAAATTCGACCCCGAGGGCCAATTCATTAAAAAATATGTTCCAGAGCTTTGTACTTTAACCTCGGATGAAATTCATGAGCCATGGGCAGATAAGAAGAAAAACGTTGTAATGCGTAAACTTAATTTGGGTGTCGACTACCCTCTACCAATCGTAGATCATTCGGAGCAGAGAATTAAAACATTAGCCATTTATTCACCCCACAAATAAATGTATCAAAAAAACAACATAAAGTAGGTATTTTGTTGTTTTTAATAGACAAAATTTCTTATCTGACGGATAATCTCGTCTATATGAATAAATTTTTAAAATACACACTCACAATAGCCCTCTTAGTTCCAACCATAGGTTTATC